>CAZBQC010000019.1:0-18872 GCA_964494015.1 uncultured Muribaculaceae bacterium | reverse complement strand
CCTGTTACTTGAACACTTTTAGTTAAGTCACCACTTTTATCTTGAGCGGTATAGCCTGGTTCGACATACTTTTCATTTAATTTTAACGAGATCGTACTATTCCCTTTTAAGGTTAAGGTCAAACTAGATGTATTAATGGCATCTTTGACGACGATGGTTCTGGTCGTCTCGACAATCGTCCCATCTTTATTGATAACTGTATAATATCTAGTATAAGTTCCAGCTTTAGAGGTATCGATGATTCCAGTAATTTGCACTTCGTTAGTAAGATTCCCTTCATCTTCATCAAGTGCTATATAACCTGGATCCAAGAAGTTTTCATTTTTACTGATTGTTATGACATTACTTCCTAATAAATTGATACTTAAACCATTTTTAGAGTTAGTTACTCCTCCACTATTGTTATAATTTTTTACAATTAAAAACAATAAAAAAACAAAGACTAAAGCTGAAATAGCTACTAGAATTGTTTTTTTATTTTTCTTAAAAAAGTTCCATATTTTATCTTTAAAATCATCATTATTATACTTATCCATTTTATTCACCTACAATCACGACTACTATAATTATGTTTTAAGTATATCATAATCGACATCTTAAGTAAATAATTGTTATCCCTATCAAAAACAAAAAGTAGATTTTAAAAATCTACTTTTTAATAACTATTGACGGCTCTGTGTGCTTGAGCTTCCACCAAGATTATTTAAACCACTTTGAACTAATCTTCTAGTAATTTCTCCGCCTACTGTTCCGTTTTCACGTGAACTAGTGTCTGGTCCTAAATTAACACCAAATTCATTAGCTATTTCATATTTCATTCTATCAACTGCTTGTTTTGCACCTGGAACTCTCATTTTTAAAGAGTCATATTTTGAACTTTGGTTCATTATAATTTCACCTCCTATACACTTATAGAATGTGAAAAAATGACAAATTCATACATAAATTGACCTGGTAATTTATTCCTTAAAAGATTTGATACAATTGGAAATTTAAGGAATGATAATAATGAAGAGATTTTAGGCTTCTTAAAATTTTTTGATCATTTATATTATGGCTAAATTTTTAAAATTAATTATTAATTTTTGATTTTATTTAATTAATTTTTTAATAATTTTTTTAAAAATTCTTATAAAAGTAAGTACTTCTTTTTTGGTAGTTAAATAAGAAAGGCTAATGCGAAGAGAGCTTTTGGCAATTTCCTCACTTTTATTCATAACAGTTAGAGCAAGGGACTTTGAATTATCCGATGAACAAGCTGATTTAATAGAAACATAAATATTATGTTTTGATAATTCATCTAATAATCTTTCAGACTTTACTCCTAAGACACTAATATTTAAAATGTGTGGAACTGAAAAGTCATTGCTGTTGATATAAACATGTGGTTCTTTTGTTAGTTCTTTTTTAATTAAATTATTTAAGATTAAAACCTGATCATATTTTTTATCTAAATCTTTAATTGCCAGTTTTAAAGCTTTGGCGAAAGACGCTATTAAAGGTAAAGTTGGGGTTCCACTACGATAAATCGTTTGACTTTTACCACCATGAATGATTGGTTCAAGTTCAAGATTTTTTCTTTTTATTAGACAAGCAATGCCTTTTAAGCCATAAAATTTATGAGCCGAAAAACTAAAGAGATCGACTCCTTCCAAATCAACATTTATTTTTCCAACAGCTTGAGTTCCATCGACATGAAAAATAGTGTTGGGATGATTTTTAATTATTTTTGCTATTTCTTTAATTGGTTGCTTGATACCAATTTCACTATTGACATAATTAATGCTTACTAAAACTGTTTCCTTATTAATTAGAGATTTAAGATGCTCTAAATCAACTTGCCCATTTTCTAAAATATTGACATAATCGATTGAATAACCATTGCGTTTTAGAAAATTAACTACTTCGAGAATACTTGAATGTTCTAATTTGGTAGTAATAATATGCTTTCCTCGCTCCGGATATTTATTGATTACTCCTATAATGGCCATATTATTGGATTCTGAAGCACTGGAAGTAAAAATTACCTCTTCTTGATCAACTTTCAAAATTTTAGCAACTTCTTTAGTTGATGCTTCCATTAACTTTCTACTTTTAACTCCTAATTTGTGAAGGGAATTAGGATTCCCAATATAGTTATTACAAACATTATTAAAAGTTTTTAAAACTTGTTTATTGACAGGTGTCGTCGCACTATAATCTAAATAAACCATCTCTACACTTCCTCTTCTATATTAAAAAGAACTCTAAGAAGAGTAATTTTTAATTAACCATATTATATTCTTCTAAGAGTTTTTTTTCAATATCAGGTTCAACTTTTTGTAAAGTTTCAATCGATAAACTCAAAGACTTCTTATAATTTCCTTTAAAAAACATCATTTCAGCCTTGGATAAATTACTATTAATTTCTTTATCATTACTGCGGTAGCGATTACCATAAACGATAATCATTTCTGATAAAAAGGCATATTTGATCATTTCAGTAGTCGTATTAAAAAGTTTTAAGACTAAATCTCTAGCGGTATCTACTCTCATATTTAAGATTTTAATAGTAATAGGTTTTTTATCTAGTTCTTTGACAATTTCTTCAATAGCTTCTTTAGCTTCGGCCAATTCAATAAAATAATTATCGCTGATGATCGGTATTTTATAACTTCTAATTTTTATTTTGGACTGTTTTAATAAATCTTCAATTTTATCTAATTGTTCTTTGGCTCGTACTTCATCATCGTACATGCTGCCAAGAGATTTTAGAGAACTATCCAATTCTTCTTCCAATAACTTTAAACGATTAGATAAATCTTCCAATTTTGAATTCATCATCGTGTAGGAAGATAATTTTTCTTTATTTTCTTTAGTTAGATTTTTATAGTCAATATTTATTTCTAGCAAACGATTATTAATGCTAGCTAAAGAAGAAAGATCATCATTGGTTAGATTATACATATTTTTAATATCGTCGATTTGATTATAAATATCTTCGACGACCTTATTAATTTTTTTAATTTTATTTTCAAAACTTGACCTGTTTTCTTCAAAAATTTTCTTATTACTTTTTTCAATTTCAAAATCTTTAAATAAAGAATCAAAATAGCTAAGTAAAGTTTTTAATTCAAATAAAGAGTCATCTAAATTTAAAACTTTTACTCGATCGAGAATACTGTTAATTTTCTTTTCTGTTTCTGAAATATTATATTCAAGATTTAAGTAACTTAAAGGGTATCCTTTAATATTCATGTCATCATAGATATCTTTTATTTCAATAATTCGTTTAGGAATTAATTCTTTAGTAAGTAACAAAATATCAGGTACTTCATTGATGACGATCTCGATATGATCAACCATGGTTTCAATGGCTCTTACAATATGAACTACTTCACTATATTCATTAGTTTCCATAATCTTTTCAAAATCTAAAAATCTTTTTTCCACATTTTCAAACTGTAACTCAATCGTGTTAGCAATATCCTGATAATCAACTTTTCGATTTTCAAAAGCTTTAACGAGATTACGATACTTAGCTTTTAATTTGGTAATAATATTTCGATATTTTTCTTCGCTAAGAGTTATATCTTTAATTTCATTCAATAGATGATCTGTTACTTCTCTAACCTTGTAGATTTCTAATTCAGTATCAACTAATTTATGTTGATAATTATTTTTTTCTTTAGAGATAACAAGAAAATCTAGTTCCGTGATCATATCATTTATTTTAGTGATTCGATTAGCTTTGATATCTTCAAAACGATTCTTAAATTCTGTATATTTCTCTTCCATTTTTTCGGTTTTAATAATATCTTCAATTTTGGATAGTTCTGATAAAACAGGGGTACAGGCAATGATATTCTTTTGTTTATCTAAATCTTCAATCAGTCTTTTTTGAGATTTATTTTGTTTTCGACGAAGAAAATACAAAACGACAGCACCTAGAATTACTGCTAAAATAGAATATGTTATAATTAGTATCGTCGCTAAACTCATAAATATCACTCCTACTTTGATAATTATATATTAACATATTTTTTTAATTTTTAACAGCTAATATTAATTTTTAGAATGATTAATAAAACTTAAATCATATAATAAAAAGATAATTTATACTTGACTAATGTCATATATATATATATAATACAGTTGCATATTCATTTGACAGCCTTATTTATCAAGTATTAATGTGTTCTTTAAGTTTAGTAGTAACTTATGGCTGTATAGCGAAACTATTAAAAAGAACTCCCTAATAACTAATAAATAGATAAGTCAATGTTTATGAAAATAAATATTGAAAGGAGAATTTATGGCTAGATATACTGGTCCTAGTTATAAGAAATCAAGAAGAGTTGGTTTTTCAACTCTAGAAAATGGAAAAGAGTTAGTTAGAAAGCCTTATGCCCCTGGTCAACATGGAAGTGGCAGAAGAAGTAAACTTTCTAACTATGGAATACAGTTAAAGGAAAAGCAAAAAGTTAAATTTATGTATGGTCTTAATGAAAGACAGTTTAAAAAAACTTTTGTGGAAGCTTCTAAAATGCAAGGTATCCATAGTGAAAATTTCTTAAAACTATTAGAAAGTAGATTAGATAATTTAGTTTATCGAATGGGACTTGCTAATACGAGACGTGGAGCAAGACAACTTGTTAACCATGGTCATATTACAGTCGATGGTAAAAAAGTTGATATTCCATCATACCGAGTAAAAATTGGTTCAGTGATTGCAATCAAAGAAAGTGCTAAAGATCAGAAGTCAATTAAAGATGCTCTTGAAAAAGTTACCCATCATGTCGAATATATTGATTTTGATAAGACTAAAATTGAAGCTAAATATGTAAGATTCCCTGAACGAAACGAACTTAATGCTGATATAAACGAAGCTCTAATCGTTGAATTCTATAATAGATAAAAAAATAAGTGGTTCGAATTTGAACTACTTATTTTTTTTCATTAAATCTCTTATTTCTTCCAAAAGCAGAACTTCATCACTCTTTTTAACTGGTGCTTGTTCTGCTTTCTTATCTTTAGCTTTAAAGAAATTATTTATGACTTTAATAAAGATAAAGATGCAGAAGGCAACAATCAAGAAATCGATTATTTGCTGAATAAATCCACCATAGTTAATCTTGGCATCTTTAACTGTGATTGATAATTCAGAAAAATTAAGTCCTCCCAAAAAGATCCCTAAAACTGGCATTAAGATATCATTAACTAAGGAAGTAACTATTTTACCAAAAGCTCCACCAATAATGACGCCTACTGCTAGATCTAAAACATTACCACGCAAAATAAATTTCTTAAATTCATCAATAAAACCATTAATCTTTTCTTTCTTTTTAGTTTTTTCCATTATTTTTCTCCTTTCTTACTTATTTATTAAAATATTACCCTTCATATCGTATTTTAAAAATCTTGAAAAGTAGTCTTTACCATTACTTTTCATGCCACTGAATAAACCAAATTTAGATTGACTGTAACCGACGACAAGATAGTTTTCAGTTTTGTTGATTAAATCACTTTGACTAGGAATTCCTAGAATGACATCAGTTAAATTATCGTATTTTTTCCCACCAAAACTCTTAATCCAGTCAAGGTTTCCCATCTGATCATATTTAGCAATGATTCCGGTTTGATCGTTTTCTTCGACTGCAAAATCTTTGATACCAATATCACTTGAATTAGTATAACCGACAGCAACAAATCCATTTTTAGTAAGGGCGATACTGTTAAATCTCTCATTCTTCTTACCACTAAGTTTATATTCATCGATAACGTCTCCACTTAAAGAGTACTTGACTACTAAAGCATCGTAGACATCCTTATCAATTTCCTTGGCACCTGCTACTAGTAAATAATCATCCTTAGTCTTAGCAATATCGGTAAATCCTATTTTGTCGCTATAACTATAGTTTTTGATCCAAATTTTGTTTCCATTTTTATCAAATTTAATAAGCATACCACTATTGACAGCATCTTTACCAACAACAATATAGCCATCACTAACTTCGACAAGGCTATTAAAAATTCCTGATTTGTTGCCACCATGATTATTCTTCCAGATGATGTTACCATTAAAGTCATATTTAACGATAACACCGCCACCCATATCATGGTTGCCTATTTCCATACTTTCATAAATACTTTGTCCAACGATAATATAACCATCATCGACGACTAGAATTCCAGTGAACTTAGAATTACCTAAAACCTGATAGCTCTTAGACCACAAAACCTTGCCTTTTTCATCATACTTGACAATTAAAGCATCTCTCGTTTTATCTTTTAACTGAGACTCTTTACTTTCGTAGCTTCCAACAGCCAAGTAACCATCTTTCAATTTTGCTGCAGCATAATAAGTGGAATTATAATTGCTTTTAAAAGTTTTTTCCCATAAAACCTTACCCTTTTGATTATAGCTTACCAACTTAGCTTTTTCATAACCTTTTTGCCAGTTATTAAACTTGCTATATCTAAATTGACTGCTACCGGCTGCCAGATACTTATCATCAACAATACTTACTTGGAATAAAGCATCATAATAAGTACTTTTTCGATCTGTTAAATACTGCATTAAAGCCATACCTAACAATTCTAAAGCAATGATAACACCACAAATAATTGATACTATCTTTAAAGTTTTATTAAACCTTAAGTGTTTATCGTTGATAGAACTTGTATCTTTAATTTTTATTTTGGTCATTGATAATCACCTCTATTATTAATCATATCATTTAAAGCATTCATTTTCAATTATTTATGATTTAGTAAATAATACTTCTTTTTGCCTTTTCTAATAATAGTATATTTATGGTCGATAGCATCTTTCTTACTAATTTCTTTATTACAATCAGTTTCTTTTTCACCATTAATGGTAATACTTCCTGTAGTAATCATTTCTTTGGCTTCTCTTTTTGAAGAACAGATAGAAGACTCAACTAATAAATCTAAAATATTTTTGCTTTCCTTTATTTCATAATTAGGTACATCTTTAAAAACTACTTCTATTAGTGAAGTATCTAATTCTTTTATATTTCCAACAAATAATGTTTCTGTTGCCTTTAGAGCTTTATTATATTCTTCAATCCCATGTATCAATGTTACAACTTCTTTGGCTAAAGTTTTTTGTGCTTCTCTTAATTCTGGATTTTTGTCTCTTTTTTCTTCTAGATCAATTATTTCTTCTCTCGAAAGTAAAGTTAAATATTTTAAATAGTTTACAACATCTTTGTCTTGAGTATTTATTAAATATTGGTATAATTCATAAGGAAAAGTTAAATTTTTGTCAAGCCATAAAGCACCAGATTCGCTTTTACCAAATTTTGTTCCATCAGATTTTGTCAACAGTGGTGAACTCATTCCAATTACTTCACTGTTGTCACCTTCTACTTTTCTTATTAAATCAAGACCAGCAGTTATGTTTCCCCATTGATCAGAACCTCCAAATTGTAATAAACATTTTTTTTCTCTATATAAATGTAAAAAATCGATGGCTTGCAATATCATATAAGAAAATTCAGTATATGATATGCCGTTTTCCAGTCTATTCGCAACTGTATCTTTCGCTAGCATATAGTTTATATTGAAACTTTTTCCATAATCCCTTAGAAAAGTTATCATATTTATTTTTGATATCCAATCATAATTGTTAACCGTAATAGCATTTTTAAACATTTTATCAATTTGTGATTTTATTTTTTGGGCATTTTTTAATGATTCTTCAAGAGTCAATAATTTTCTTTCACCTGACTGCCTGGGATCTCCGATTAGTCCGGTTGCCCCACCAATTAGTACGATTGGTTTGTGTCCATACTTTTCTAATAATAGCATTTTAACAATTTGAGTAAAGTTACCTAATTGTAGAGATGGTGCAGATGGATCAAAACCACAATAAAAACAAATTTTATCCTCATCTAACAATTTTTTGGCAAGAGTTTCATTGCTAACATCCTTTACTAAACCTCTCCATACTAATTCTTCAAATAATTTCATTTTTTCCTCCATCTTTTTAAAAATAAAAATACCCTTCCCTAAAGGACGAATATTTCCGTGGTACCACCTTAATTCATGTCAATAAAACATGCACTTCTACTTTAACGGAAGTATTCCGATTAGCTTAAAATAGGTATTTCATTATTGATTTTTGTCAGGTCACACCACCACTGACTCTCTTTGATAAATAAATCAACAATTACTAATTATTTATCATTAGCTAATAACAACTTGATATTATCATATCTTTTAAAAAGTGTCAATTAATCATTTATATATAATTAGATTTTCGATCAAAACATCGCTGTAAGTGAAGGATTTTAAGGTGTTCTTTTCATCATTTAAACGAATAATAAAAATGTAGTTATAGGTACTTTCAATTTTACCCGTAAATTCTTCGACCTGATTTCTGGTTCCATTAAATTTGAATTTGATTGTTTTGCCAACATTATTCTTGATTTCACTTTTAATTTTTTCGATCATCGTGGATACCCCACATACATGGTACCATTAGTAATGATGCCCCCAATACCATCTTTACCATATTTGGTTTTTTCTAAGATATTAATAAGATCGATTGGTCTATTTTTATCGGATAAAGATAAACTACTGGCAACAATAGCAGGATCCAAGGCATGAATGTTGATTCTTTTAGGACTACTGGCAAAGTTTGCTCCGGCCTTAATCAACTCTTCATAATTAGATTGACAGGCTCCAGAAATAATAATTAATTTATCTTGACTTTGATATTTACGAGCTTCCTTAATCGATTTAATAAAATTAGCCGTATTCTTATAGTTGTTAATATTGCTACTATCTCCTAACTTCTTATAGTAGGCATCATGCCCAGTAATAACTAAAATATCCGGCTTTAGATCTTCGATGTATTTAGCTAATTTGTTGTGGACTTCATCTTCCTTAATATTCATACCGGTGGCTTTAATCCCAATTTTTTTATAAAAATTCATACATCTTTCTAAATAGTCGCTATCGCCATCAATATGTAAAATTTTCCCTGGTAAATAAAAATATTCATCCCGATCTAATTTTATATCATTATTAAATCTTTCTAGATAGACAGCATCATCATTATTATTTTCTTTTTCATCTACTTTTCTTAAGTCACTTAGTTCGCTATCCGCATATAATCTGATATTTAGTCCTTTTAAAATAGCTACCTCACCATCAATATCAATAATTTTAAAGATGGTATCATTGTTATAGGAATTACGAGTTACCAGGTCCCCAATATTAAAAAGCATATAATCATCTCCAGAAAATTATATGCTCAAGGTTATTTTTTTATGTTATTGGCTAGATCAATAAACACTTCTAATGGTAACTGCTCACTTCTGACATTTAAATCGTAGTCATATTGTTTTAATACTTCACTTATTTTAATTAAATCGTAGTTTTTGAGATTATTGCGGATATTCTTTCGTTTAAAGCGAAAACTATCCCTAATCAATTCAAATAATAGCTGTTCATCTTTTACTTGACAGTTTTTTGGCTTCTTTTTAAAGCTAAGGACGACACTATCGACTTTAGGTTTAGGAACAAAACAATTTTTACTGACTGTAAATTCCTTTTTAATATCAAAATAATAATTTAGAAAAACCGTCAATGAACCGTAGGCTTTAGTTTTAGGTTTTGCCAGTATCCGTTCAGCAAATTCTTTTTGGACCATAATCGTCATGCCTTTAATCTCTACTTTAGAATCGATTATTTTAGCAATGATCGGAGTTGTAATATAGTAAGGTAAATTAGCAACAACATAGATATTTGAATAATTATAGTTTTTAAGATCTTCCTTCAAATCTCTTTTTAAAAAGTCGTCATAAATAATTTCTATATTATCTATCTTTTCAAATTCCTTGATTAAAACAGGCCTTAATCTTTCGTCTATTTCATAGCTGATGACCTTTTCAGCTACCCTACTCAATTCCTTGGTCAAACCACCACTTCCTGATCCGATCTCGATTACTAAGGATTTAGGAAAAATATTGGCAGCTTTGACAATCTTCTCAAAAATGTTTCTTTCAGTAATAAAATTTTGTCCAAGGGATTTCTTAAATTTAAAATCTTTTTCCATCTTAACTTCAAAAAAAGCATCCAAGATGCTTTTTATTATTTCCCTTCCAATTTTTCTAAAATTTCTTTAACGACAGAAATGGTCGTTTCTCTTACTTCTTCAGCGACACTTTTTAAAATTGGGGTTCCTTTTTTTACTGCTAAATCGACTAATTCATCACTTCTTTGTTTGATTTCCTTAGCTTTTTCTTTAGCAATTTTTAAGACCTTTTCCTTGTCTAGATCGTTAATCTCGTCTTTAATCTCTTTAATTTTTTGTTCGATCGTATCTTTAACTTCCTCGGCATCAATTTCTTTAGCATGGTCGATTAAGTCATCGATCTTTTCCTTCAAAAGGCGTCTTGTTTCACTACCTTTTTTAGGCGCAAACAAAAGTCCCATACCGGCACCAATTAAAGCACCTAAGAAAAACTTACCTTTATTCTTCTTCATCATCTACCTCCTTACATTTCTTTTTTTTAAAAATTCTTTTCAACAATTCACTGATCGAATCGACAAGACGATCACTAAGGCCAGACAAGAGATCCGTCGTCTTATCAAGAAGAGCAAACATATTGTCAAAGGAATCCATCTTATCCTGAACATCATCGACTAGTTTGTCAATTTTTTTGACTGAAAAGATTAGTTTTATGGTCAATATTATTAATGCAATCACTAAAATAGAACATAAAACATATAAAATAGTTATTAAATCAACCTGCATAATTTAATCCTCCTTATTATACATTGATTCAATTAGATCAAATAAATTGTCCTCTAGCTTTTCTTCATTTGACTTCTCTAACTCATTTTCATCCGTTGTTTTTACTTCTTCTTCTTCAATCGATTCTTTCGTCATCCTTCTGCCAGTAGCTTTTTCCTTAGCAATATCTTTGTAGTCTATATTATATTCTAACCCTAAATCGGCAAAATATTCTTCAGCATCTCCAACGGTTACCTTGTCGATTGAGGGTTTAGCTTCATCATTAGACATATCATAAATATTAATTTCTGGTTCCTGTTTGACATTGATATTGATTTTAACATTGTTTTCTAAAATGTCATTAGTTAAATCTCCATAAGCTTTGTTCCGGACAGCATCGATATCGAGCTTACGACCAATTGTTTTGCCACTTAATTTAATCTCTTTTTTAACCACAATTTCCTCTTTTTTATAATTCTTATCAAGAATTCCGTAAACTGGCGAGATAATTGGTGATGGTTTAAAATTGGTCCTAGCTGTCGGCTTATTTTCGTAAATTGGATGATCGGCATAAGTAACGACATTGGTAGTTGACTTATATTCTGGTTTAGAAGGCGAGACCGCACTTTTTTGAACTTCTTCATCCAAGAAATCTTCTTCTTCAAACATCATCGAAAATTTAGAATTTGATTCTTCCTTAATTAGTTCTCGCTCATCAATGAATTGTTTCGTTGGAAGAACTTCTTTGACTTCCTCTTTAGTCTTTGTTTTTTCTTCTGGCAAATTAATTTTTTTAGCAATAACTTTATCCTTTTTGGTTGATGGAAATTCTTCTACTTCTTCGATTTCTTCTTCTTCAAAAAAAATGTTTCTAAGTTTGTCAAGTAGTTTCACGCGTTACGCACCTCTTTCTCATTCAAAACTTTTTTCAGTTAATAAATTATCTTCATCAGGCTTTTTATTATCGTTGTTTTCATATTTATCGTATTCTTCAACATAATCGAGAAAGTTTCCTTCTTTTCTTTTTGGTTTAAAGATATCAAGACTCTCTTCATCATATTTTAAAGTATCGTTTTCTAAAAGTACTTTGATAATATTATCGTTATATTTAACGCTAGATAAAATATAAGAAATATTGACTAGAGCTTCTTTAAGCTCAGCCTTATTGATATATGTTTCCACTTTAGCATAATTATACATTATTTCAATAAAATATCGATTGTTAATTTCATTTATTTCCATATAGCCTTCTTCATTGTTGTGATTAAGTTGTTTAGAATAAAAGGCTTCGTCACTTTCTTCATAATCTCTAGTTACTTTATGGTAATAAGCAATCGCATCGACATATAAATAATATTTTCGATGTTTATCTTTGATGGTAGCGTTATAATCAGTTTTGCTGATAATAGATGTTCCTAAAGGTAAATAATATTTGTAACCTTCTAGGTTGATATTATGTAATTTGTTTTTGGTAAAGAGAATCTTATCAATGATGTTTTCAATACTATTGAAATTGACTTTTCTAAAAGTACAACCAGTTATTAAAAACACCAAAATGAGTAAAATTAATAGTTTCTTCATGATCCACCCACTATAACTATATTATAACAAACATTTTGGCAAATAAATACTAATTTTTAACATTAGACATTTTATTGACGAGCTATTAACAGATAGATAAGTTTATTTTCTTTTTTAAACTTTTCTTCGTAATCTGTTGTCACTTCGTTAGGAAAATCACTGTGATCTAAGTCTAAACTAATTTTTTCAATGATGTAATTATGACTGCTTAAGTTCTCAAGACTATATTCAAAGAATTGACGATTATCAGTTTTAAGAATTATTTTCTTAGTTTTAGCAAATATCTGACTATATAGAGAAAGGAAGATGGGACTTGTCAACCGTCTTGACTGATGTCGTTTTTTAGGCCAAGGATCAGAGAAATTTAAATAGAGGGTATCTATTTCTCGTTTAAAGATTCGATCTACTTCTTTGGCATCAGCACAGATTAGTTTTAAATTAGGCAAGTCTATATCGTGATATTTTTTTATGGCAATAGCTAAAATGCTGGCACTTTTTTCGATACCAATATAATTAAATTGAGGATTTTTCAAGGCACTTTCAAAGATAAATTTGCCTTTTCCAACCCCTATTTCTAAATGAAGATCGTTAGTATTTTTAAATAGCTTTTTCCATTTACCACGATAATTTTCATAAGATTTGACAAGATATCTTGACTCATCTAAAATAGTTTTTTTATTCTTGACATTTCTAAGTCTCATAAAAACTCCTAAAGTCATTATACTACAAAAACACACTTAAATAAATAGTTGCATATAATAAGACGGAAGGAGTGATAGTATGAATAACCAAATGCCATTTGGACTACCAAACATGCCTCAATTTAATCAACCACCGATGGGTCCAGGTATGGGCATGATGCCAAATATGCCTTGTACCTGTAGCAATGAAATAGAAAGACTCAATAATAAAGTTTCTCGATTGGAAAGACAAATTAGGGGTCTAGAAAATAGAATTTTAAGATTGGAAAATCCAAATCAGGGAGTTATGCCATTAAATAATAGTCAAGGAAGTAGTTTTCAGTCTGATATGTATATGATTTAATTTATTCAGTGTAAATTATTAGAGCTGAAAAACAGTAAATTTGCTCTTCAGAAAAAATACTGATACCAACTTGATATTTAATATCAATTACTTCAATATCGTTGTTTCTTAGAAATTCATTGATGGACTTTTCCAAATCCTTTTCATGACTTTCGTCAAATATTTTAACTTTCATATTCGTCACCACCAATATTTTATATAATTGTGGTGTCTTTTTTTGTAATAAAAAAGGGAATAATCCCTTAATATTTACTGGTACGGTTTGAGAACCAAGCATATTTAGCTGGAAAGTTAACAACGGTTCTTGGATTAATATTACGAGCCGTAAAAGTGCTCCACTCAGAATATTCACTCAAGTATAGACCAGTAGCGACCGCTAAATGAAGATGCTGTCCAGTTGAACAGTCATCCCACCATTCACGTGAAGGATCTCCTCCCATGATAGCAATAACTTTGTTCTGATCGACATAATCTCCAATACCAACATTGACACTGCGAAGATGATAATAACCAGTCGTATAATAACTGCCATTGATATTATGCTGAACAAAGAGCATCGTGCCACCACAATTAGTCTTCCAATTGATAGCCACTACTACACCTGGCGCCACAGCATAAATTCTGTTATCACCACCAGCTATATCGATACCATTGTGCATAGAACAACGCCATGTCCCATTTAAATCCATACAGCGATAACCAAATTCGCTAGTTACACTACCATTTAAAACCGGTCTGATCATTTTACCGGAATATGGAACATTACCACAGGCATAGATATTTTCATCTTCTTCACATTTTAATGTTACAGCATAGTACTGAATCATTTTTTTCTGTGAGGCGATTTCCTCTTCAATAGAAAGAGAGACTTCAGTCATTTCATTCAATTTATTACCTAATTTAGCTAATTTGACGGCTAAATCTTTTTGTTTGTTAGCAAGACTAACCTGTTCGTTTTTTAATTGTTCTTTCTTCTTAGCATTGGATTCAACTGTTTCTTTATATTCTTTAATTAACCTATTATTGTAATCGACTAGTTGTTCACTGACAGCTAGTCGATAAATAAAATCAGTTAAGTCAGTAGCTCCAAAAATATATTCAAGATAAGCTGATTCGCCATTAGAAACTTGTAAAAATTTCATTATCTGCTTTATCTCTCGATCTTTTTCTTTGGCTTTTTCAGTTAATTCTTCAATTTCAATCTGTAATTTTTTTATCGTGGTTTCATTTTCAGAAATTTTATTAGTAATATCATTTATTTCCTTATTAGTAGAACTTATCTGCTCTTTAGTCAGCTGCTTATTTTGATCACTCGATTGTTTTCTTTTCTCCATAGCTGCGAGTTCATTTCTTAAATCTTTAAGCGTTCTAGCTGAGGCAAATGGAATATTTATAAAAAATGAAGCTAGTAAAGTAATTATACTGACAACTAATATTCTTTTCTTCATTTTATCACGACCTTTACATTAATAATTATAACAAAGATATATCTTTTAGTCCATGTTTTTAAAGTAAAATTTATTTTAGTTTGTAAAGAAAAAAGAATTCTATATATTGTTTAGATAGAATTCTTTTTATGAATTGTCAAATAAAATCACAAAAAAATAGATCAAGAAATCTTAATCTATTTAATTATTGTTTAATTATTTAATAATTTTACTAACTAAACCAGCACCAACTGTACGGCCACCTTCTCTAATAGAGAATTTAGTACCATTTTCAATAGCAATTGGGTGAATTAGTTCGACAGTCATGTTAACTTTGTCTCCTGGCATAACCATTTCAGTACCAGCTGGTAATTTGATTGAGCCAGTTACATCGGTAGTTCTGAAATAGAATTGTGGACGATACTCATTAAAGAATGGAGTATGTCTTCCACCTTCTTCTTTAGATAGAACATAAACTTCTGCTTCAAAAGTTGTATGAGGTGTAACTGTTCCAGGTTTAGCTAGAATTTGACCACGTTCAACTTCTTCACGAGCAATACCACGTAATAATACTCCAGCATTATCTCCTGCTTCAGCATAGTCAAGTTGTTTTCTAAACATTTCGATACCAGTAACAACAGTCTTTTTAGTTGGTCTAATACCGACGATTTCAACTTCGTCATTAAGTTTTAGTTGTCCACGTTCAACACGACCAGTAACAACTGTTCCACGACCTGTAATTGTAAAGACATCTTCAATACTCATTAAGAATGGTTTTGTATTATCTCTTTCAGGTGTTGGAATCCATGTGTCAACTGCATCCATTAACTTATCGATTGCTTCAACATATTTAGCATCTCCTTCAAGAGCCTTAAGTGCTGAACCACGGATGATTGGAGTATTATTTCCATCAAATCCATATTCATTTAATAAGTCACGGATTTCCATTTCGACTAATTCTAATAATTCTTCATCGTCGACCATATCGCATTTGTTCATGAAAACAACCATCTTAGGTACGCCAACTTGGCCTGCTAATAGGATATGTTCTCTCGTTTGAGCCATAGGTCCATCAGTGGCAGCAATAACTAAGATTGCTCCATCCATTTGAGCTGCTCCAGTAATCATGTTCTTGACATAGTCAGCATGTCCTGGACAGTCAACGTGAGCATAGTGACGAGTAGCTGTTTGATACTCGACGTGAGCAGTATTAATAGTAATACCACGTGCTCTTTCCTCTGGGGCCCTATCGATATGTGCATAATCGACATATTCTCCACCAAATTTTTCTGCTTGTCTTTTAGTAATAGCTGCTGTTAAAGTAGTTTTACCATGATCAACGTGTCCAATTGTACCAATGTTAACATGTGGTTTTGAACGTACATATTTTTCTTTTGCCATTTTTTATATTTCCTCCTTTTTCACTTACAAATTATATTTTATCTAACAATTGAAAATTTTTCAACTGTTATTTTTATAATAATCAAGTTACCTTGTTATTATTACTAGTTACCGCTCTTTTTAATTATTTCTAGAGCAATATTATTTGGAACTTCTTCATAATGATCAAAAGTCATTACAAAGATACCTCGTCCTTGAGTATTACTTCTTAGACTAGTTGCATAACCAAACATTTCTGATAATGGTACCATCACACTTAAAGCTGAGGCATTGCCACGTGATTCTTGACCAAGTGGACGACCACGACGCGATGTTAGGTCTCCCATGACATTACCAAAGTATTCATCAGGGACAATAACTTCAACTTTCATAATCGGTTCAAGAAGTACGGGTTTACATCTGTTCTTAGCTTCTTTTAAAGCCATACTAGCTGCAATTTTGAAAGCCATTTCGCTTGAGTCGACATCATGATAACTACCATCGAAAAGAGTTGCTTTGACATCCATCATTGGATATCCTGCTAAAACTCCACCTTGTAGTGCTTCTTGTAATCCCTTATCGACAACGGGAATATATTCACGAGGTACGATACCACCGACGATGGCATCGACAAATTCATATCCTTTATCTGGATTCGGTTCAAATTTGATCCAAACATGACCGTATTGTCCACGACCACCAGATTGTTTGATATATTTTCCTTCGCATTCTCCAGCCTGTTTAATGGTTTCACGATAAGCAACTTGTGGTTTGCCACTGTTAGCTTCAACTTGAAACTCACGTCTCATTCTTTCAACTAGAACTTCTAGGTGTAATTCACCCATACCAGCAATAACTGTCTGACCAGTTTCTGAATCAGTGTGAACCTTGAAAGTTGGATCTTCTTCAGCTAGCTTTTGTAAAGCTATACCCATTTTATCCTGATCAGCTTTTGATTTTGGTTCGACAGCTAATTGAATAACTGGTTCTGGAAATTCCATTGATTCTAGAATGATTGGCTTTTTCTCATCACATAACGTATCGCCAGTTGTCGTATTTTTAAGTCCGACAGCAGCGGCAATATCACCGGTAAAGACTTCTGATATTTCCGTACGAGTATTAGCATGCATCTGTAAAATACGACCAATTCTCTCTTTGGAATCTTTAGTTGAATTCAAGACATAAGAACCACTATTTAAAATGCCTGAATAAACTCTAAAGAATGTTAAACGTCCGACGAATGGATCAGTCATAACCTTGAAAGCTAAAGCACTGAATGGTTCACTATCGCTAGGATGTCTTTCGATTTCATTTCCTCTTAGGTCTACTCCCTTAATGGAAGCTATATCCAATGGATGTGGTAAATAATCGATGACGGCATCAAGTAATAGTTTAATACCCATATTAGATTTAGCTGAGCCACAAAGGACTGGGAAGAATTTAACTGAAACCGTCCCCTTACGGATAGCTCTTTTGATCATTTCGACAGTTACTTCTTTACCCTCTAAGTAATCCATCATCATTTCATCATCAAATTCAGCTATAGTTTCAACTAAATCAGCACGTTTTTCTTCAACTAAAGCTTTTAGATGTTCTGGTATTTCAATTTCCTGATAATTTTCTTCTGATGCACCATCATACTGGTAAGCTTTTCTTTCTACTAAATCAATAATACCATTGAAATCATTTTCAGCTCCAATTGGCCACTGTATAGGTTTAGCATTTACTCCTAACCTACTGTCGATTGACTTTAAACAATATTGAAAGTTAGCACCGACGATATCCATTTTATTAGCGAAAATAATTCTCGGTACCATGAATTCAGTAGCCTGTCTCCATACTGTCTCGGTTTGAGGCTCAACTCCGTTATGAGCATCAAGTAAAGCAACAGCACCATCTAGTACTCTTAAGCTTCGACTGACCTCAACAGTAAAATCGACGTGTCCTGGGGTATCAATAATATTTAAACGATGTTGTTTCCAATAGGCAGTAGTAGCTGCCGAAGTAATGGTAATACCACGTTCTTGTTCTTGATCCATCCAGTCCATTTGGGATTCGCCATCATGAGTTTCACCTATTTTATGAATTTTCTTAGTATGAAACAAGACACGTTCGGTACAGGTAGTTTTACCTGCATCAATATGTGCCATTATTCCAATATTTCTTGTCATCAATAATGATGTATCTCTTGCCATAACTAATCCCTTCTACCAACGATAATGAGCAAATGCCTTATTAGCTTCTGCCATTCGATGGGTGTCTTCACGTTTTTTAACAGCTGCTCCTGTTCCATTAGCAGCATCAATAATTTCATTTGCTAAATTTTCAGCCATTCCCTTACCGCCTCTTAATCTAGCATAATTTACTAACCAGCGTAATCCTAAAGCCTGACTTTTAGTCGAATTAACCTCAACTGGTACAGCATAGTTAGCTCCACCAATACGACGCGATTTTACTTCTAGGGCTGGTTTAATATTTTCAAGAGCCTTGTTGAATGTAACAACAGGATCTTCATTCGTCTTTTCTTTAATAATGTTAAAAGCTTTATATAGAATCTTTTGAGCGATTCCTTTTTTACCATCCAACATAATATTATTAATCAATTTAGTAACTACTTTTGATTTATAAATTGGATCTGGTAAGACATCTCTTTTAACAGCACGTCTTTTGCGCATATTTATTCTCCTTTC
>CAZBQC010000018.1:0-18920 GCA_964494015.1 uncultured Muribaculaceae bacterium | reverse complement strand
TTGTTGAATTATTCGTTGGAATTGGTGCCAGTCGTGTTCGTGATATGTTTAAACAAGCTAAGCACAATGCCCCTTGTTTGATTTTTATCGATGAAATTGATGCCGTCGGAAGACAGCGTGGAACAGGACTTGGCGGTGGGCATGATGAAAGAGAACAAACTCTAAACCAATTGCTATCTGAAATGGATGGTTTCGGTTCCAATGAAGGAATTATCATTATTGCAGCTACCAACCGAGCTGATGTCTTGGATCCGGCTTTACTTCGACCAGGAAGATTTGACCGTCAAATTACGGTTAATTTACCAGATGTTAAGGGACGAGAAGAAATATTAGAAGTTCATTCTAAAAATAAGATTATTGATAAGACAATCAGTTTAGCTAATATAGCCAAAAGAACACCAGGCTTTAGTGGAGCTGACCTGGAAAATCTTCTCAATGAAGCAGCACTTTTGGCTGTTCGTCGTAACAAAGAGTTTATTACAATGAGTGAAGTTGACGAGGCAACTGATCGCGTACTGATGGGGCCAGCTAAAATAAGTAAAAAATATACGGAAAAGGAAAAACGTCTTGTCGCTTTCCATGAAGCGGGTCATGTCGTGCTTGGAATCAAGTTAAACGATGCCGCCGATGTTCAAAAAGTAACGATTATTCCACGAAGTTATGCTGGTGGTTATGCCATGATGGTGCCAAAAGAGGAAAAATACACCTCTACTAAGAGTGAATTATTGGAGCAAATTATTGGTTTACTTGGAGGCCGCGTTTCTGAAGAATTAATGTTCAATGAAATCACGACCGGTGCTCATAATGATTTTGAGAAAGCGACGAAGATTGCCCGTGCCATGGTCACAGAATATGGCATGAGCGATTTAGGACCAATGCAGCTGGAACAACAAACTGAAGGTGTCTTCTTAGGAAGAGATTACAATAAAAGTCGTAATTTCTCCAATGAAGTGGCACATGAAATTGATTTGGAAATGCGTAAAATCATTGAATCTTGCTATGAAAAAGCTAAAAAGATTATTAGAGAAAATAAAGAGTTATTGACCCTAGTAGCAGAAGCTTTGATCGAGAGAGAAACACTTACTAAAGAACAGATCGACTATTTAGTTGAAAATAAGTGCTTACCTAATGAAGAAACGCTTAATGACTTAACATTAGAAGAGTTAAGAGTCAAGGCTAAGGAACAAAAAATCAAAGGGTACACAAAAAAAACTCGTGAAGAGTTAATAAAAGAGCTTCATTAATTTTGAAGCTTTTTTTCTTTGACTTTGATTTCTTTTAAAGTCTTTTGATCAATCTTGGATTGATTTAAAGTATTTAGAATAATCTCAAGATTAGGTAAATTCTCTGAAGCAGGGTACAGACTTGTAGTATATTTATGAATTTTGTTGATCAGGAATCCGTCACCTAATAAGAGAATGCTTCTTAGATATAGGCATTGCATATTGATACTATTCTGATCTTGGGGATTAGTCCTTATAATTTGATCGATTAATTGTTGAGCAGTTTCCTCAGCAATTTCCTTTTTAAAAAATTGATCTGCTTTATTATCTTCGAGCAATTGATTTGGATAATTATTCATACCATTAAAATTTGTACAAATAGTTAGATTTTCTACTTCTGGATTTAAGTACGATATCAGATGCTTATAGTAATTGAAGTAATATTTGTTGTCAATTGATGATTCTCTTTCTATATCCAAAAGTTTTGTCAAATTCATTAATGATATAATTATCACACAATCGTCTAAACATAATTGATTTCTAGAGAGAATAAAATTTCTAAAATGTGATAGAACACGGATTTTTGGATGAAGATTTTCATTCGTGAAAAGATCATTAAATTTAGTAATATATTGGAAATTTATGTTATTGATAGTATTTCTAAGTTTAGAATACATATTAATTTTGGTAGATAAGGATTTGTCTTTAATAACTTTTTGATGTAATTCAAGTTCTGTATCAATAGCGATTCTTAAATAATCTAAAAATTTGTCTATTTCTTCCTGACTGTTGTCCTGATAATTCTTTAGACAAATTATTTTTTGATATAATTTATAAATTACTTTTGCTCTTTCTGTCAATAAATCAATTGTTTCGTCTATTCCATCCGATACCTCGTCCTGGGGTGATGAAATATAATTTTGAATATACTTATGGCGATCATTTTTAGATTGATGATAAGCATTGACAACTAATTCTTGCTTTTCATTATATTTACTTGTGCCATTTTCTGTTGCTATAATATAATCTTTAACGATTTCATTGGCTAGATGGTCGTCGACAATCAAAAAACCAGCCCTTAAACGGATGGAATCTAATATTTTAGCATCCTCACTATTGTATGATGTCATTTCAATATTAGTTATTTCTTGTTCAATAAGTTGTTGACCGTTTGAGTCCTTAATTCTCTTTTCATCCCTTTTATTATTGACAATAACTGTTAATTCTGGGTAATCTGTATTGGCTATAAATTTATTAAAAATTACCATATTTTCAATTAAAGGACTCAAATAATAGGTTATATACTTGTTATTAACAAACAAAGCCCTCTTCTCGGGATGTTTTTTTGCTTCATCTTCAAGTATTCTTGTATAGTATAGTGATAATAAATCAAGAACGATTATATGATTCCTGTCTCTGTTTTGTTTTTTTAGTTCAGTGCTTTTAATTATTAGATGGTGAAGTACTCTAGCGAAAATTAAAGTACTTGAAATATCGTTGTTAATTATATTACTGTTATCAATTTTTAAGTTTCTTTCTAAACGTCTGATTAATATATCAATATTATCTTTATTGACATATCGTTCATACAGCAATCTTTCTTCATCAAGAGCAATCAAAAATTTTTCTATATGTTCATCAATTAGATTATCTGGTTCATTATAAGACATTTCAATATTTATTAGTGAAGTGTAAAGCTTCATAATCACTTTAGCATGCTGGCATAGCTTTCTTAATATTTCTTGGTTTTTGGTATCTACCTTCTTGTTTGACATAGATAACACCTCTTGATAATATCTTATACTTAAAACAATATTTATGCAATTATGTTTTTTGTGGTATGAAGAAATGTGTTGATGATGAAATTAATAAAATTAGAAAATGAGCAATTGGCGAAAGAACAAATTCATGGATTAAAGAAAATTTGTTGTTGGTTAAATAACGAGCCTGATACGGATATTTATGTTTTAAAAGATGATGACGATATAAAATCAGTATTTTTTATGAAGAGATTTGGGCAAGCAATATCTACTACTAAGGAATTAGATTTTGGAACCAAATCGGCAGAGAGAAAAAATGGATATCTGTTCAAGAGACTAAATTTGTCAATAAAGAAGCGGGATAATTTAATAACTTTTCTCATTAAGAAATTGTATTTTTTAAATAAATATGATTCTTTTTAATTCATATGATATAATATAAAAGACAATTAAAAAAACTCTTATTAAGAACTGCGGAGATGAAGATCGGTGATGCAGTGGCAACCCTTTTATAAAGAAGGTGCCTTACTTAGCATAGGAAACTATGAGCAATGAGAGAAAGTGGTAAAGACTTTCCTCTTGGAAGTTTTTTTATTTGATAGGAAAGGAATTTTTAGATGGAAAAAATATTATTTACATCAGAATCAGTTTCAGAAGGGCATCCGGATAAGATGTGTGATCAGATCAGTGACGCTATTTTAGATGAATGTCTAAGGCAGGATGAAAATTCAAGGGTAGCTTGTGAATGTTTTATTACTAATAATTTGTTGATTATTGGTGGGGAGATTAGAACTAAGGCTAAAGTTAATTATGAAATGGTAGCACGAAAGGTTATTCGTGGTATAGGATATCTTAATGAAAATCTTGGCATAAATTATAAGACCTGTGAGGTAAAAATAGTCATCAACGAACAATCTAGTGATATTGCCATGGGGGTAGATAATGGTGGTGCAGGAGACCAAGGAATTATGTTTGGATATGCTACTAATGAAACAAAAAATTATCTGCCTCTTCCGATTTCGATCGCACATGACTTAATAGGTCTGGCAACGAAGTTAAGAAAAAAGAAGTTGTTTAAGTATGCAAGACCGGATATGAAAAGTCAGGTTACTGTGGATTACACAGATCCAAATAATATAAAAATCGATACGATACTAATGTCTATTCAACATGATGACGATTTTAATGAAAAAGAATTTAAGAAGTATATAAAAGAAAAGATTATGGATGTTGTAGTCAAAAAATATAAGATGGATTCAGATTACCAATATTTTATTAATCCGACAGGAAGATTTGTTATTGGAGGCCCAAGAGGAGACACTGGACTTACTGGAAGGAAGATAGTGGTTGATACTTATGGAGGGATGGCAAGAATTGGAGGAGGAGCATTTAGTGGAAAAGATGCCACTAAAGTAGATCGAAGTGCCAGTTATATGGCCAGATATATCGCCAAAAATATCGTCGCGGCTGGATTATGCTCTAAATGTGAGATTCAAATAAGTTATGGGATAGGAATAAAAGAGCCATTATCAGTGAGCATTGAAACTTTTAACACCGAAAAAATACTAAAAGATAAACTATTAAAGATCATAAGAGATAATTTTGATTTAACGCCTAATGGAATTATTAGTAAGTTAAATTTAAAAAAGCCAGTATATCTTAAAACATCTACTTTAGGGCATTTTGGAAAAAATATCTTCAGTTGGGAAAAGTTAGATCGAGTAAAAAAATTAAGAAAGTATTTATAATGCTTTCTTTTTATAATATTATTTAATAATTAATAGATGTTACAAAGTTGTGTTGCGTAATACCACGCAACTAAGGGAACCGTCATATCTTCTATATTTTTAAATTATATGATATAATTTGTCAAAGGGTGAAAGTATGTCTTTTAGAATAGGTAATATTGATATTAAAAACAGAATAGTTTTAGCACCAATGGCCGGGATTTGTAACTCGGCTTTTCGTCGTATTGTTAAAGAAATGGGTATTGGTTTAATTTATGCTGAAATGGTCAGTGATAAAGCTATATTCTATAACAATAAAAAAACAATCGATATGCTTCGAATGACCGATTATGAGCGTCCACTTGCTCAACAAATCTTTGGGAGCGATGTTAGTTCTTTCGTAATAGCTGCCAAATATGTTTGTCAAAATATGAAACCTGATATTATCGATATTAATTTAGGATGTCCTGTACCTAAAGTAGCTGTTAAATCGCAAGCTGGGGCAGCTCTTTTAAAAAATCCTGAAAAGATAGAAAAAATCGTTAGTGAAGTTGTTAAAGCTGTCAATGTCCCTGTCACTGTTAAAATTAGAAGTGGTTGGGATAATAAAAATATTAATGCTGTCGAGGTAGCTAAAATATGTGAAAGAGCTGGGGCAAGTGCCATTACTGTTCATCCCAGAACGAGAAGTCAGGGGTATAGTGGCAAAGCTGATTGGTCGATTATCAAAGTCGTCAAAGAAGCTGTTAAAATTCCAGTGATTGGAAATGGTGATATTAAGAATATTTATGATGCTAAAAGAATGATTGATGAAACTGGTTGTGATGCCATTATGATTGGACGAGCTGTTCTAGGAAATCCGTGGTTGATAAAAGAAATAGATTGCTATTTAAGTGATGGTACGGTTATCGATCATCCAAGTAATTTAGAAAAGATTGAATTATGTTTAAAACATTTAAAATATTTATTAGAAATTAAAAGTCCTAAGCAAACAGCCTTAGAAATGAGAAATCATGTCGCCTGGTATTTGAAAGGATTAAAGAATTCGAATGAAATTAAAAATAAAATCTATCAAACAACGAAAGTTGATGATATAATAAAGATACTGAATGATTATAAATCTGATCTTGGAAACGAGGAAAAAAATGAAATCAATAACAGCTAAAAGATTAGCGGCCTTTTTTATCGATATGATAATAATTACTTTAATCACAAGCCTGATTAGTGCAGTTATACCAACTAGTGATAAAGTTAAAGAGTTAACTAATGAGCGAGAATCAATTTATCAAAGTTACTACGATAAAAAAATATCTGATGACGAGTATCTTGAGCAAAGCAATGAGGTATCTTATCAGATTTCATATGAAACTTTATACGTTAACATTATTAAAAACATAATTATGATTGGTTACTTTATCATCTATCAATACCAAAACAATGGGCAGACCTTTGGTAAGAAACTAATGAAGATAAAAGTAGTTAAAGAGGATGATTCTAAATTAACTGCCAATGATTTTGCGATTAGAAGTCTGATCATTAATTCTTTATTAATTGGTACCGTCGATATGGTAATGATTTTAATTTTATCTAAAGCTACATATATTGGATTTAACAGTATTGTCTACTTGGTACAGGGTGTAGTTATGGTAGGAATCTTTTTGATGGTGGCAATTAGAAGTGATAAAAGAGGATTGCATGATTTGATAACTAAGACCAAAGTAATAATTGATGAGGAGGTTAATCGTGAGGGAGTTTAGTGAACAAGAGTTAGTTAGAAGAACTAAAGTCGATGAAATTAAAAAGATTTGTAATCCATATCCGGAAAAGTATGAGATTAATTACGAATTAAAAGATGTTAAAAATTTAGAAGATGGTACTAACAGAATCAGAGTAGCTGGAAGAATTGTTCTAATGCGCAAGATGGGGAAGCTGAGTTTTCTTACGATCCGCGATATGTTTGGTTCGATTCAAATATCAATTAAAATTGATATGGTCGGTGAAGAGAAATACGAATTTTTTAAAGATAATTTTGACATTGGAGATTTTATTGGTGTCGAGGGAGAAATGTTTACTACCCATACTGGTGAAAAGACCATTCGTGCCAATTCCTTTGAGTTATTAGGAAAAGCTCTAAAACCCTTACCAGAAAAGTTTCATGGTTTAATTGATCCAGAGATTTGTTATCGTGAAAGATATGTCGATTTAATCATGAATGAAGATACCAGAGATAGATTTATTTTAAAGTCTAATTTTATTAAAGAGCTACGAAGATTTCTTGAGGATCAACATTATTTTGAAATTGAAACGCCGATTCTTAACAATAAACCGTCAGGTGCTTTAGCAAAACCTTTTATAACTTATCACAATGCTTTGGACCAAGAAGTGTACTTACGAATTGCCCCTGAGACTTATTTAAAAAGAGCTGTCGTTGGTGGTTTTAATAAAGTATTTGAATTTGCTAGATGTTTTAGAAATGAAGGAATGGATTCGACCCATTTGCAAGATTTTACGATGTTAGAATGTTATTGTAGCTATTACAATTATCGAGATAACATGGAGTTTATCGAGAGAATGTTAAAAAATGTCGTTCAAAAACTATTTGGTAGTTTAATGATCAATATCAATGATAAACAAATTGATTTATCAAAAAAATGGGAAACAATTTCCTTTCGTGAACTAATTAAAAAATATACTGATATCGATATCGAAGAACACGATACGAAGGAAAAGTTATTGCAAGTAATAAATGAAAAGAATATTGTATTAGAAAGCGAAACGGAGATAAATTTACTAGGTTTTGGTAATTTAGTGGATTTATTATACAAAAAAGTTGGTCGACCTAATTTGATTGAACCGATTTTTCTCGTTGAACATCCAATTGAATTATCTCCTTTAGCACGTGCTAATGATGAGAACAAGAAATTGACTGATCGTTTTCAATTAGTTATTAATGGTGCTGAAATAGTCAATGGTTATTCGGAACTTGTCGATCCTGTTGAGCAACTTCATCGCTTGGAAGTTCAATCGCAGTTAAATAAAAAAGGTGATAAAGAAGCCATGATCATGGATATGGATTACATTGGAGCTATGGAATGGGGAATGCCTCCTATTTCTGGATGGGGAATGGGAATTGATCGATTCTTACAAGTCATAACGGGAGTCGATAATGTCAAGGACTTGGTATTATTTCCATTAATGCGACCAAATGATAAAGAATAAGTGTTATTTTGGTGAAATTATTAAAAAAAACTTTTAAAAATTGATTTTAGTTGTTATAATTAAATTATGGAGGGTTAAAATGAAAAAACACAATTTATTGAAAATCTTATTATTATCTAGTATAGGGGTATTGTTACTTACTTGGTTGTTGCCAATTACCTATTATAATGATGGTATAACTACAGCAGCCAGAGAACCGGCAGGATTATTTGATTTCTTCGGTTATCCGGTTCAAGCTTTATACTACTTTGGGCAAGTCATTGTCTTTATCCTAGCAGTTGGTGGCTTTTATGGCGTGTTGGCAAAAACTGGTGCCTATCGCAATATCCTTGATAAAATTGTTAAGGGATTTAAAGGAAAAGAAAGTATTTTCTTAGTCTTGACAGTTGTCATCTTGTCGGCATTAGTATCAGTAGTTGGATTTAATGTGACACTTATCTTCTTCTTGCCATTAGTTGCATCACTAATAGTATTAATGGGCTTTAACAAAATAGTAGCAGCCTTAACTATCATTGGTTCTTATGTCGTAGGATTAATTGGTGCGACATATACTAGCTTGTTAAGTACTTATTCATCACTAGCTACGGTCAGTTATAAAACTGAGATATTGACAAAATTAGTTTTATTGGTCTTGGGTATTATCTTACTTGCTTTCAATTTAATAATTTATACGAAGAAAAATAAAAAAGAAAAAGAATTACATAACGAAAGTTTAGTACCAGAAAAAATGGAAAAGCAGCAAATGAAATGGCCATTAATCGTGATCATTGATTTAATAATAGTTATTATGATTATGGGATTTATGAACTGGTCGGGAGCTTTTGGAATAAATTTATTTACTGATATTCATAATAATGTTACTAAATTCCATTTTAAGGGTAGTGAATTCTTAATCTTTGGAAATTTAATTGGGGAACTTAAAGCTTTTGGAAGTTGGACTGAAGCTGAAGCAATTACTGTTTTACTTCTTTCTTCCTTGGTAGTTGGATTAGTTTATAAATTAAAGATCAGTGATATCTTTGTAGCATTTAAAGATGGTGCTAAAAAGTTTGTTTATCCATGTATTCTAATGTTACTTATTTATTCAATTTTAATGATGGTGACGATTCATCCAGTGGTATTGACGATTTTAAAACCGATTCTTACTTTAACTAAAGGGTTTAATATTGTCACGACTTCAGTTGCTGCCTTTATTGCTGCTCTATTTAATGGAGAGTCGTACTATACAATTAATGGTATAGTTCCATATTTAGTAAAAATCGCAGATAATAAAGAGTTAAATCCGATCGTCATGATTATTACTCAATCAATGTATGGTTTTGCTCAGTTAGTAGTTCCAACTGGAGTAGTTCTAGTATGTACCTTGAGCTATTTAGAAATTCCATATAAAACATGGTTAAAAAATGTTTGGAGATTTTTAGTACAATTACTAGTAGTAGTGTTTATTATCTTCATCATTCTTTCACTTCTATAATTAAATGTTAAAAAAATTAAGATTCTTGATAAGAATCTTTTTTGTTTATTTTGACAAGATGATATAATTAGTATAGAATATACGCTATAAAAGAAGGTCTTGTAATGATTGAAGATGGAGAGGATATAAAATCTGAAATTTGCAACCTTAGAGTTAGTAAATATATTTTTGATATATTCTTCGGGGGAATGACATTAACTTCTTTGGGTTTCACAACTGATGGGATCGTGACGGTTATTAATAATGCTCCTACAATCTCTGAAAAAGTAATATCAACAATTGCTATAGCTTTTTTCGGTGGACTTGGAACTGTTTTTTCAATATCAGGGGTATTAGGGATGCATAGGTATTACACTGACAAAATAAATGAAAAAGAACCTATTGCAAGTATTAAAAAAATAAGAAGATAAATTTTATCGTTCATTAATCTTTATAAAAAGAAAGAATTAACGCTGCTGTTAATCTTTTTTTGTCGGTTCATATATTTATAAAAGTTTCAATAATACATATATTAATATTGAGGAGATAAATATATGTCATATAGATTTAGTGAAGAAGCACAGAAGGTATTAATCAATGCTAAAAAGGAAATGATAAACTTAAAACATCCCTATGTTGGAAGTGAACATTTTTTATTGTCTATCTTAAAAATTAAACACATGGAAATTACCAAAAAATTAAACAGCATGGGGTGTACTTATGATTTGTTTAAAAAGGAATTAATCAATGCCATTGGAGTTGGGATAGATACTAACAACTACTTTTTGTATACGCCATTATTAAAGAGAATTATTCAAAATTCGATAATCAATGTCGAAGATAAGGATGAAAAAGAAATTACTGTTGAAAACTTATTTACATCGATGTTGGAAGAAGGAGAGGGTGTAGCAATCAGGATTCTTCTTTCCATGAGTATTGATTTAGATAGTTTGTATATTGAATTTTCTGATAAATTACTGAAAAAGGGCAAAAGTAAGAAAAAGTTATTAGTTTATGAATTTGGGATTGATTTAAATCAAAAAGTTCTCGATAACGAATTAGATCCAGTTATCGGAAGAGACGAAGAAATAAATCGTTTGATCGAGATACTCTTAAGAAGAACGAAAAACAACCCCATTCTACTTGGGGACGCTGGGGTTGGAAAGACAGCTATCGTCGAAGAATTATCGAGAAGATTAGTTAATGGAACAGTTCCCAGCAAATTAAAGGGGAAGAAGATTATTTCTATTTCAATGGCCAGTCTAGTGGCTGGGACTAAATATCGCGGTGAATTCGAAGAGAGAGTCAATAAAATTTTAAAAGAAGTAGAAAGTGATGAGGAGTTAATTATTTTTATCGATGAGATTCATACCTTGGTTGGAGCTGGTGGAGCTGAAGGAGCAATTGATGCATCTAACATCTTAAAACCGGCTCTAGCTCGAAACAAACTACGCGTAATTGGCGCTACGACTACCGAAGAATATAAAAAATTTATTTTAGAAGATAAAGCTTTAGAAAGAAGATTTCAACCGATTGAGATCGACGAACCTAATCGCGATAAGACTTATCAAATATTAGAAAAGTTAAAACCGATATATGAAGCTTATCATCATGTCAAGATTACCAACGAAACTTTAAATTTTATCGTCGACATGTCTGATAAATATATCTACAATCGTAAACAGCCTGATAAATCGATCGATGTTTTGGATGAAGTTTGTGCGAGAGTCTCGGTAGCAAACGATAAAAAAAGTAATTTACTTGATCAATTATTACAAAAGAAGCAACTAATCATGAGTGAAAAAAATAACTATGTTATTAGTCATAATTTTGATAAAGCTATTGGTTTAAAAAAAGAAGAAGTGGTGATCGACAATAAAATTAATACTATTCTTTTTAAAAAGAGTAATAAAGTAAAAAAGGTGACTGATGAGATGGTAGCTCAGGTTATCAAAGATAAAACTAAGATTCCCATCTATGAAACAAATCAGGAAAGTATCAGCAAAATTAACTTAATTGAAAAAAAATTAAAATCCCAAGTAATTGGTCAGGACAATGTTATTCATGAAATAATCAAAGTAACCAAAAAGATTAAATTTTGTCTAAAACTGGATTGCAATCCCTACTCTTTTCTTTTTGTGGGAGCTACTGGAGTAGGTAAGACCTTTTTAGCTAAAGAGTATGCTAAATTATTAGGGTACGATTTAATTAGATTAGATATGAGTGAATTTAAAGAAGAACATACGATTAGCAAAATTTTAGGTTCTCCGCCTGGCTATGTGGGTTATAATGATAATAAAAATATCTTGGAAGAAGTTAAGAATAATCCATATGCTATTATTTTGTTAGATGAAATTGAAAAAGCTAATTCAGGAATACTTAATTTATTTCTACAAATCCTCGACGAAGGCAAAATCAAAGATTCAAGAGGTAATATCGTAAGATTTGATAATAATATTATTATCATGACTTCAAATCTTGGCTTTTCACAAAATAATCTTGGATTTAGTAAAGGGAATGATGATTTTATTCACAGTAAATTAAAAGAAGCTTTAGGTACTGAATTTATTAATCGTATCAAAGAAGTTTTGATTTTTAATAAAATGAATGAAAAGGTTATCAAAAAAATTGTTATTAAAAGAATTAAGGATATTGAAGCAGTATTAAAAATTAAAAATATTAATGTTGATATTAGTTCCCATTTAATTAATGAAATTATTAAGAAGTCCAATTATGAGATATTTGGTGCGAGAAAAATTGAAAAATTAGTAAGTGAAGAAATTGATAAAAAAGTTTTAAACAATATTGTTGATAAAAATGTCAAACAAAAAGCATAAAAATTTAATGAAAAACCAAAGCAAATCATTAGAATATGCTTTTTCTTTGAAATATTTATTAAATTTTAATGCTTTTGTTAATTTTTGTGAATTAATGGAACATTTTATTGTTTATATAAATGTTTTGGATTCTTTGCTGTTAAATGTAAAGATTGGCAGTTCTAAAATGTCTAATAGTGTGATATAATTATCTCGTAAAGAAGACAAACAAATTGAAGCGAGAAATGAAACTATTTTTGAAATAGCAAAAGGAGATAAGTAATGTATTTAGGTTTGGATTTTACTAGTTGGATATTAATGTTAATATCAGTGGTGATCACTGTTGGGGCTCAAATTTATGTTAATGTTTCTTATAATAAGTATCAAAAGATTGAAAATAAGAAAAAGTTAACTGGTTTTGATGTTGCTCGAACCATATTGGATAGTAATGGTTTAAAGAGTATTTATATTACAGAAACTAGTGGTATGTTGTCAGATCATTATGATCCAACAAAAAGAGTCGTTAAATTATCAAAAGATATTTACCGAGGAAAAAGTATTGCTTCTTTATCAGTGGCAGCTCACGAAGTGGGGCACGCTTTACAGGATAAAGAGGGATACAAATTCTTAAAATTTCGTTTGTTTATTTTTCCTTTAGTTAATTTTGCTTCTCGATTTGGATATATTGCTATATTAATTGGGTTTTTATTTAGTCTTATCAATTTAATTTGGACTGGGATTGCCTTATTATTTTTTATCCTGTTGTTTCAGTTAGTGACTTTACCGGTCGAATTTAATGCTTCAAATCGCGCGATTAGGGAACTTAAAAAAAACCAATTACTGGCAACTAATGAAATGGAGGGCAGTAAGAGTATGCTTAGTGCGGCAGCTATGACTTATGTTGCTGGTGTAGCGGCTTCTTTCCTCCAATTATTAAGATTGATATTATTAGCATCAGGAAGAGATGATCGATGAATCCTAATGAAATTAATGTTTTAGTGCTAGCTTATTTAGGAGACACGATTTATGAGAATTATATTCGAGAGTATCTGATAAACAGTGGTTTAGCTAATGTTAATGATTTACAGAAAACTTCGATTAATTATGTCAGTGCGAAAAGACAAGCTCAGTTTCTTAAAAAATTGATGGATGAAAACTTTTTTAGCGACGAAGAATTGCAAATTATCAAAAGAGCTAGAAATTACAAGAGTAGTTATCATCCTAAGAACTGTGATATCATCACTTATAAGCATGCGACGTCTTTAGAAGCAGTTTTAGGATATTTAAGGTTAAAGAATAATAATTCAAGAATAAAAGAAATAGTTGATAAGATCATTTATTAACTATTTTTTAAAGGAGGAAGTACATGATTGTCTATGGTAGAAATGTTGCTAAAGAAATTTTAAAAAGTGATAAAAAGATTGAAAAGGCAATTTTAGAGAATAGTTTTAAGGATGAAATGATTATTTCGTTACTGGAAAATAGAAAAATACCAGTTGAATATAATGAAAAACAGGTACTTGATCGACTTGCAGAAAAAGTTCATCAGGGTATAATACTTTTTATAGGAGATTTTGAGTATACTGTCTTGGAAAAATTAATTAATGAAAAAGAAGAATCTTTGATCTTGATTCTTGACCATATAGAAGATCCACATAATTTGGGTGCGATTATTAGAACAGCGGAAGCGGCCGGAGTCGATGGAATTATTATTCCGAAAGATCGTTCAGCACTGGTTAATTCAACTGTGATGAAGACAAGTTCTGGAGCCATTCAGAATGTTAAGATTGCTTTAGTTACGAATCTCAACAATACGATTAAATATCTTAAAGATCATGGCTATTGGATTGTGGGAACTGATATCGTCGACAGTGTCGATTATCGAGAAATAACCTATCCTTTAAAAACGGTTTTAATAATTGGTAGTGAAGGTTTTGGAATGTCGAGGTTAGTAAAAGAATCCTGTGATTTTATTGCTCAGATCCCTATGTATGGTAAAATCAATAGTTTAAATGCTTCAGTAGCCAGTGGAATTATGATCTACGAGGTAATTAGAAACAGAAAGTAGGGAATATGAAATACATTAATCTAAATGATTATGAATTGTTTTATTTGATTCAAGATAGTAGTAATAAAGAAGAAATAACTAATATCATCTATGAAAAATACCAAGGATTAATTTATAAAATTATTAAGCAGTTTACAAGATATAATATCAATTATTCTTTAGAATATGATGATTTATATCAATCAGGAATGATTGGATTAATGTATGCCATTAGAAATTATAACACTTATCTTGATGTCTTATTTTTTACTTATGCTTTAAGGTGTATAAAAGCTCAAGTTATCAAATGTATTCTATCAAGTAATCGCAAGAAACAAGCAATTCTTAATAATTCACTATCTTTAGATTATCATCAGATTGATGAACTTCCTATTAAAGACTATATTGCTGACCAAAGTGTTAACTTGGATGATTCGGTTTTGAGTCAGGAAGAGTATTTGAAGTTTTTGAAATTTAAACATTCTTTAAATTTGAATTGGGCCTGTGTTTTAGAGCTTAGAGTCAATGGTTTTAAATATGAGGAGATTGCTAATTTACTAGACCTTAGTAAAAAGGCTGTCGATAATATTTTAAGAGCGATACGACAGCGAATAAAAAAAGTATATCAGATGGTGTAAAAATAAAGAAATTGTGTTATAATGCTATTATAGGGTGATTTCGTATGACACTGAAAGAATGGTATCGAAGTAATTATCATAGTAATGATGATTCAGAGAAGTTAACTGAAGTATTGGATACTTTGGATCATCGTTTGAAAGATCTTCATCAAGAAGGTTCTTTTGTTGTTAGTTTTGACCCTGCTAGTATTGAGGTTGAAGATGAAGAGCAATTAATTGCTACTTTTCTTAATGTGAAACAAGTCTCTCAAGAATTTCATGAAAGAAAACGTCAATTTCCAGCCAATAATATTGATTTTAAAGATTTTTTTGATAAATATCGTCAGGAAAATATCTATATGTTAGCAGTTTTGGATGTTGGGCTCTATCTTGGGGTTGTCGATCGTTTGCTTAATCGTGATGTTCTTCGTGACAATTTTGCTAATTATGAATATTTATTGCCTCCAAGCCGAAAAGATTATTATCAACATGTTATAGCTTATGAAAAACCAGATCTTTATCAAGATGATTTCATTGACATGAAAAATGGTGGTAATGATAAAGGAAAAGGAGAAGGGCTTGCTAAAGTATTGACAACTTCCCATGCTAAACTTTATGCTGAATCAGATGATGAGATGGGGCATGCTAATGCTTTAATTTTATTGGCATTCGTTATTCTAGTATTTTTATTATCAGTTGTCGGTTATTTAGTTTTTATTAGAAAATAATAATTTGAAAATTCGATTAATAGAGATCTAGTCAGTTTTTTTGTGAGTTAATTAATTAAAATAATCATTTAATTCTCTTTTATTAAAAATATCATAACTAACTATTGACTATAGTTTAAATTTGTGATACTTTATAGACGACACGAATTAAAAGTGTTTTTTATTTGAATGAAGGAAATGGAGATTATGAAAAAAATTATAGGGTTCTTCAAAAATGTCATGAAGGAAATGTCTAAGGTAAAATGGCCGACGAAAAAAGATATGGTTAAGTATTCCATATCGACAATTGTTTTTATTATCTTTTTTAGCATTTTTTTCTACTTTTTAGAACTACTATTTGTTTTTGTTAAATCATTGGTGTAGTTATGGAAGAAAAAAAGTGGTATGTCGTCCAAACTTATTCTGGTCATGAGAACAAAGTAAAAGAAAAACTTGAAATGCGTGCTAGTTCGATGGAGAAGGAAGACTATATTTTTCGAGTTATAGTGCCCGAACAAAAAGTAATTGAAAATAAAGATGGCAAAGAAGTAGAGAAAATCAAAAAAATGTTTCCCGGTTATATTTTGGTGGAAATGATTATGAGTGATGATGCTTGGTTTGTCGTCCGAAACACACCAGGAGTTACCGGATTTATCGGTTCTAGTGGTAAAGGTGCCAAACCGACACCATTACAACCTTATGAAGTCGATGTAATTCTAAATAATATGGGAATTAGTCGAATTGACGTCATGAATGAACTTAAGATTGGCGATAGTATTCAAATTATTGCCGGACCATTTACTGGTATGTATGGAAAAATCGAGACTATCGATATTGAAAATAACAAACTGACAGTTTTAATTGACTTATTCGGACAAGAAACATCAGTTGAAGTAGAAATATCACAGATTAACAAGGCATAATTAGCATAATATAATAATAAGTGTTGATTTTGTTTTAAAATGATGATATTATTTAGTAGCTATATTTAATTATATAGGTTTACAAGTGGGAGGCGCGGATTAAAAAGCTATTTGAACCACTCGCGAAAACAAAAATAAAATTTAGGAGGTGTTTTTCGTGGCAAAAGAAATAACCAAAAAAGTAAAATTGCAAATTGATGCTGGCAAGGCAACCCCAGTTCCACCAGTTGGAACGATTTTAGGACCTTTAGGAATCAATTTACAAGAATTCTGTACTAAGTACAATGAGGCGACAAGAGATAGGATGGGAGATGTCTTACCAGTTGAAATATCTATTTATGATGATAGAAGTTTCGATTTTGTAATTAAGACTCCACCGACAGCATTCTTAATTAGAAAATATGCTAAAGTAGGAAAAGGATCAGTTAAAGGAGCAAGCGAAATTGTTGGCTCACTAACTAAAGATCAAGTGAGAGAAATTGCAGAAATTAAATTACCTGACTTAAATGCCTACGATATTGAAGCAGCTATTAAAATTATTGAAGGTACAGCTTTAAACATGGGAATTGAAGTTAAATAAAATAAAAATAATCATATAGGTTTATTACCTATGTGGGAGGAAAATCCGCTAGACCACATAAGGAGGAATTATGAAAAAAAGAGGAAAGAAATATACTGAAGCTAGTTCTAAACTAGAAAAGGGTAAATTATACACTAAAGAAGAAGCAGTAAAATTAATAAAAGAAACTGCTACTAGTAAATTTGATGCGACGGTTGAAGTGGCTATGAATCTTAATGTCGATACTAAAAAAGCCGATCAATTATTAAGAGGGGCAGTCGTACTGCCAAGTGGTACTGGTAAAACTAAGAGAGTTTTAGTAATTGCTAAAGGTGACAATGCTAAAAAAGCTGTTGGAGCTGGTGCTGACTATGTTGGAGATGTCGATCTTCTAGAGAAAATTGAAAAAGAAAACTGGTTTGAATTCGACGTTATGATTGCAACACCTGATACGATGCCACTTTTAGGTAAGCTAGGTAAAATTCTTGGACCAAAAGGACTGATGCCTAATCCTAAAACTGGTACTGTTACAATGGATGTCGTCAAAGCCATCAGTGATGTTAAAGCTGGACGTGTCGAATATCGTACCGACAGTTTTGGTAATATTCATGGTATTATCGGGAAAGCATCATTTACTGAAAAGCAATTACTAGATAATTTAGAAGCTTTTGTTTCAGTAATATTAAAAGCTAAACCATCTTCTATTAAGGGAGATTTCGTTAAGAATCTAACTATTAGTACGACGATGGGACCTGGAATCAAAATAAGTATAAATTCATTTGACAAATAAAAAAAACATGCTATAATAATGGTAATTTATTAGTGCCAAAGACAGTAGGTATAAACGTAAATCCTACCGAGGACTAGAAACATACAGAGTAAGTCCTTGTTTTAAGGGCTTATTTTATTGGCACTTTTAATAAAATGAAAGAGGTGAAAAAGTGGCAAGTACAAAAATACTTGAAGCGAAGCAAGTTGTCATCGATGAGATCAAAGATAAAGTAAAAAATGCTTCGACAATTGTATTATTTGATTATCGTGGTCTTACAGATAATGAAATTAAAGACTTAAGACGAAAACTAAGAGATAATCAAAGTGATTACAAAGTATACAAGAATACTTTAATGGCAAGAGCTTTCGCTGATTTAAAGATTGATCTTGATGCATCGTTATTTGGTCCTAGTGCTCTAGCATATAGTACTGATCAAATCGCACCAATTAAAGTACTTTCAGAGTTTGCTAAAAAACACAAAGCCTTAATATTAAAAGTAGGAGTCGTCGATGGAGAAGTATCTGACGATAAAAAGTTAACCATCTTAGCGAATATTCCATCAAGAGAAGGTTTACTTACAATGTTGGCTGGTGGTATGATTGGCATCGTAAGAGATTTAGCAATCGCCCTAGATTTATATGCTAAAGAAAAAGAAAATAATTAATTAAGAAAGGAATGATTAAGAATGGCAAAATTAACAAGAGATGGATTTATAAGTGCTTTAAAAGAAATGACTCTTTTAGAAGTTAAAGAATTAGTAGATGCAATGAAGGAAGAATTTGGAGTAGATCCAAGTGCTGTTGCAGTTCAAGCTGGACCAGTAGCACAAGTTGAAGAGGAAACCGGACCAAAAGTGGTTACAGTTACATTAGTTAACGCAGGAGTTGCTAAAGTAAATGTTATTAAGACCATTAAAGAAATTACTGGTTTAGGACTAAAAGAATCTAAAGATATAGCTGATGCTGGTGGAGTTGTTAAAGAGAATATTCCTGCTGATGAAGCTGCTGATATTAAAGCTAAACTAGAAGAAGCTGGCGCTGAAGTAGAAGTCAAATAATTATAAATTCAATAATAGAGCTTAGAAATAAGTTCTTTTT
>CAZBQC010000017.1:0-18972 GCA_964494015.1 uncultured Muribaculaceae bacterium | reverse complement strand
AATGATTGTGGAAAAATAATTAAATAGTTGTGGGAAATTATGGGAAAGAAAAAAGATTGAATCAAATCAATCATTTATCAATAACATATCGCCATTCGATACTCTTATATGGTTCCGATGCATAGTCAATACCTATTCTTTTAGTCGTAATATATTTAGGAGTGTATCCATCATCTTCCAACCAAAGCTCTTTTGAGGTCGATAAATCAATCCCATTCAAGGTATTATCAATTTCTAAAAACTTAGTCAATTTAGCTGGGCCATTATGTTCCTCGATACCCCTTATTAAAACGGCTTCCGGATGATTTCTTTCGCCAGTTACAATATTAAGTAAATAATGGAGTCCATAACATAAATAAATGTAGGCACTACCACCCTGTTTATACAAAAGATAAGTTCGGTTAGTTTTACCTACTCTCGCATGACAGGCTGAATCTTCTTTTCCAAAATAGATTTCAGTTTCCGTAATGCGATATTTTACGATCTTACCATCCTTTAATCTTCTTACTAAAAGTTTACCTAATAATAATGGTGCCAATGTTAAAGCATCCTGTTTATAAAAAGATTTTGTTAATCTAGACATTGCTATCCCCCACTATATTTTAACTGATTCTTATTTTCTTCTTGGTGAACTATCACTGTTGACCAATAAGTCGGTTTCATAAAGTTTTTGATAAGTTTCATTTTTAGTTAATAACTCACTGTGAGTTCCTTCGGCAATTTCTTTTCCATCGTCGATGACAATAATTCGATCACTATCAATCACTGTCGATAAACGATGAGCAATAATTAAAATTGTATATTCATTTTTCATATTGTTAATGGCTTGTTGAACATTCTTTTGCGTCTCATTATCTAAAGCACTGGTTGCTTCATCAAATAGAATAATCTCTGTCTTTTTAATTAAAGCTCTGGCAATTGCTAGTCTCTGTCTTTGACCACCTGATAAGGTTAATCCTGCTTCACCAACGATCGTCTCATACTTTTCTGGTAAAGTCATGATATAGTCATGAATACAAGCCAGTTTACAAGCCTTAATCATTTCTTCATCAGTTAAATCTTCTTTGACAATACTCAAATTCTCCCTAATCGAGAAATTAAAAATATAAGGGTTTTGAGTAATGATCGAAATATTGCCTCTGATCGTATCACGATCTAAATCTTTAATATCGATGCCATCGATTAAGATTCTACCATTATCGACATCATATAATTTAGTTAGTAAATTAAAAATTGTCGTCTTGCCGCTGCCACTTTTTCCGACAAAAGCTACTGTTTCATTGGCATGAATTTTAAAACTTAGATCTTTGATGACTTCCATTTTATTTTCATACGAAAATGAAACATGTTCAAATTCAAAATTACCCTTTATTTTAGAGAGTTTTTTCTTACCAAAAGTCTCTTTTTTATAGTTTTTCCCATCAATTATCTCAAATATACGTCCAGCTGATAAATTAAATTTCTTGGTAACTTCTAAAAGACTGGCTGTAATACTAAGTAGATTATAGACTCGATATTGATACATATATAAAATAACAAAACTCGGAATAGTTAGTAAATTTTTGTTTATCAACCAAATACCAAAAAGAATGAAAGAAAAACTGATGAATTCCTCGAGGGAATTAGTTAAAAAGTTATATTTTCTAGTAATTTTCATCATGTCATATCTTTCTTCATTAGAGTTTCGCAATTTATTAAAAATCTTTTTAGTAAATATTTCCCCAGCATTAAGTAGTTTAATATCTTTTAATCCACGAACAAGTTCAGTTATTAAACCCGTATTTTTTTCTGACAATTCACGATATTTCTTATCTCTTTCAAAATACTGTTTCATCTGGATTTTTTTAAAAATAAATAAAGCTATTAAACCTAAGGTAAAGAAGAAAAGCATTTCTTTACTAATGATGATGACTGCCACTAAAATACCAATATTGGATAATAAATCTGAGATGAAATAATTAACCCAACTAAACATATCGGCAACATCATTTGAATCTTTATTTAGGCGATCAATAAAAATACCAGAAGAATTTTTATCGATGACACTGGACTCTAGTTTAATTGTTTCCTTAGCAATCGACAATTGAATATCTAATAATGTTTCACGGAAAAAGATCTGAGACATTTTATTTGAAAAATATCTAAGTCCATTTCTTAGTACTTCAACAACAACAATGATAATTGATACTAAAATCAACTGATCAAAACTTCCAGCTGTCAAATTTAATAACTGCTTAGCGTTAATGATTGGAACAACAGCACTGATAATACTTAAAAAAAGTGAAAGAAATAAATAACCAAATAACGGTTTTTTACTTTTTCTGGCATACTTCCAGGCTTTTTTTAAATTCAAGAATGTTTCTCGATATCTTATTTTATTCATAATACACCTACTAGATATTTAATTCAATTAGCTTAGTATATCACAAAAGAATTGTTTTTTCACTAATAAGTACTATTTTTTAACTAAACTAAGACCAGTTTCGTGCCAACCCTTAACAAGATTGTCACCAAAATCAGTTTCATTAAAAGTAATCTGATCTTCATTGACTAAAACTAGTTTCTTTTTAAAATAGTAAGCTACTCCTAAATCAAACATACTACCTTTACTTTTTTGATCATAATAAATATGAACTTCACTCGATGAGGCAATAGCTTTGGCATTTTGCCTGCAAATAGCATAACCACCTAATAAATCAATTTGATTTGTATCAAGATGTGGTACATAAATCTTATATCCTAAATTAGTACATTGACGCTTATACTCTTCTATTTCTTCTATCTGTTTGGAACTTGCATCTCTAACTGGCGAAATTAAAAATATTTTATTATTTTGGAGAATATTTCTAATAGGTATAACAATCATGTCTAATCTTTTAATATTTTCTATCAGTTTGTCAAAATCACTTACAACATTAGAATAGTCTTGATTAGGAAAATTATAATCACTAAGTTTCTCCCAAACATAACTCATTAAATAAAATGATTTATTAGTACCTGTTAGATCAACTTTAGTACCTGTAAAATCAATTTCATCCTTGTTTAAAACATTAATCCTTTTATGTGCAGCAAATAGCATTCCTAATAAGAATAATAATCCTTTATCGGTCGTACTAACTTTAACATTAACAAGATCAGCAATAGTATCAACTTGACTGATTTTATCAATTTCCCCTTCTAAATCTCTTCCATTAAAATCATTATAAGTTAAATTCATCTTAAAACCCTCCTAAACCGATTATATCACATAGTTATTTTTGATAACAAGAAAAAGAAATAATCTGATATTATTCCTTATCTTATACTTTGATAATTAAGTTACATATTGCTTTTATGCTACAAACAAGAAACTTATTTACACTTTTTCTTTTAACATTAATTCTAAAAATTTTTTTGGAATAAATTTTTAGAAGGAAAAATAACTGAAGATAAATGTGCACATTGGGTTGTATCAAAAGATGATATGGATAGTTACGAAGGGGCATATGGAAATTATTATGATTGTCTAATTTGTGGAAAACATTTATAATTCCCTTATTATAGAGATGATTTAAATCTTAGTCATCGATATGTTGTACTAACATATGGTTGTCTTTCTCCTTATGATGTTGTTATTGTGAAACTGTTTATTCAATTAATATGCCAAAGATATTCCAATGAAGAAAATTTGGAGACCGTAAAAATACTTTGTAAATTAAAACCAGTAATGAAAGAATTAATAGAAAAACTTTTTAAAGAAACTCCACGAGAAAAGATATTGGAAAAATTAACAAATAACGATATTAATTTAATGAAAAAAGCTGTAAAACCAAATTGCTACAATTAAAAATATGCCTGGAACGAGCTTGTAAATATTGTAATATGTTGCTAATACTCACAAAGATATATGTATTTTTATAAACTTTGAGTATTGGATTGTACTGCTTCTTTTTCGGCAAAACTCGCTTTCAACCTTTCAGCATATTTTATTGCTGCTTCCTGACTTCCTTGATATCCGGTAGCAAATATAATAGTTGCTGCTTCTTCGATTGAACATACTTTCAACATAGCACTCATCAAAGAATCATATTTTGCTTTTTCTTTGGCAATGGATCCATCTTTTGTATCCATTTCCTTGACCATAGTATCATTTTTAACATTTAACGAATAATTTTTTCTTCTAGCTTCTGTTAGTTCATCATTAGTTGTTTTTTCTTTAAAAGGCTCATATATTATATCTCCTTTTCTTGATGTAACATAACAACTAGGAAACAACTTTGTAACATACTCTAAAACTTCCTTTTTTTCAAACAAACCATCTCCTAAAACAATACCCGAAAAGGCATTACTAGGAACTCCATACAAGACAGAAGCTGCAAGGGAATGATCCTCAATTGGCATATAGTTAATAAAGGCCTTTGTCATTTGTGATTCTTTAGTACCTTCTCGATAACAATCATAACTAAGTAGTTCAGCTAGTTCTTGAGAAGGATGAACGATAAGAGCTAAACTATTTTTCCCTCTTCCATTAAATGGAGCTCTACCATCTCTATAAGGAAACTGTTTATCATATGCTTCCATGGTCATATCTTTTGAAACTCTGTGAAAGTCTGCACAATAAAAAGTTTCACAATCTTCATAAACTCCAACTGCTTGTCCAGTTAAAACTCCTGTTTTAGCAATATCAGCCAATTTTTGAGGATTAAAATTATCTGTTCCATGAATTATTGTTCCCTCTGGTAAGACAAGTTTACCTTCTTCGTTAGTAATAATTCCTGTATTATTTATTTCTTTTTCTCTAAATAAATTAAACCTATTAATCTGGTCAACTAGAATTCTTTTATGTCGATCTGTCAAATTGAACTCACTTATAAAATCACTTGGTATATCGGTTATTACCTCTGTCACTACAATCACCTCTATCCTAATAATACATAAAAAAAAGGAATTATTCAATATTTAAAATTACATCATTAAGTATACTATAAAACAATTTGTAATTATCTGGCTTCTCAGTATTCATTACCATTTTCACCATCTGATTGATATCTTCGAAAGTTTTTTCTTTATATTTATCTATCTGTCTAATTTGATTCATTTCATGCCTCTTTTACAAGTCTTTATCTACTTAAACTATATCTTGTGTTTATAATTAAATCCTTAAATTATTGAAAATTTTTTCTCATATTTGATTACAAAAAATTCAGTTACCGTAATGGAATAGAAATTATCTGTAATAAATTTTGATTATTGATAATAGTTTAGACGACTATTTTAGACCTACATGTTACCAAAAACCCATTAATTCATATACTATAATGAATATTTAGGTAAATTAAATGGAAAGGTGGTAATACTATGACAACTTATACAGTTGTTCCTGGTGACGCGATGTGGAAAATTGCTGTGAAGCACGGAATTGGATTAAACGAATTATTGGCAGCTAATCCAGAGATTAAAAATCCTTCTTTTATTCTTCCGGGTCAAAAAATTAATATCCCTAATAAAACTAATGCAACAAGTCATACTGTAATGTCTGGAGAAACGATGTGGCATATAGCTAAAAAATATGGAATTGGATTAAATGAATTATTGAAGGCTAATCCAGAGATTAAAAATTCATCTTTTATTCTTCCGGGTCAAACAATCAATATTCCTGATGCTACAAGTACTCCTAGTGTTCCAAGTGCCCCTAATGATACAAGGGCATTAGAAACTGAGGTAATTCGTTTGGTTAATACAGAAAGAGCCAGAGCAGGTCGACCAGCCCTAGCTGAAAACAGTAAATTAAGTGATGTTGCTAGAACTAAATCAAAGGATTTTATAAACAATAATTATTTTGCACATAATTCCCCCACTTATGGGACTCCATTTGATATGCTTAGATCTTTTGGAATCACATTTACTGCAGCTGCTGAAAACATTGCAAGTGGGCATAGAAACGCAGCAGAGGTTATGAACTCCTGGATGAATTCTTCCGGACATAAAGCCAACATCTTAAATTCTACATATAATCAAATTGGTGTAGGTGTGGCAAGGGATAATAACGGTAATTTATTTTGGACTCAAATGTTTATAAGAAGTTAATGATGTCAAACTAATTCAAAACTTCTTTTTTTGTCATTTTAAAACCCACAATCTTCTAGCTAATTATAACGTAAAAACCATTTAAATCTAAGTAGTTCGACTTTTCATATTTGGTCCGACAAACAAGGATGTTCGGAAATTCTTAAGATGTCTATAAAGTTTTTTAAATAAATCTGATGATAAAACAATATAGTTCATATAAAAAATTATTTACTTTCTTTCATTGTATGATTTTCAAATATATAATGTTTATTACACAACTTTTTAATGCTATCTCTGTGCGTAACTATTATGTATGTTTTGTCATTTAAATATTTATCTATCATCTTGATAATTCTGTTTTCAGACTCAATATCAAGATTACTTGTAGGTTCATCAAAGAAGTAAACATCTTTATCAATCAATATTCCTCTTATAATATTCAATCTTTGTCTTTGTCCTGCTGATAATTTTATACCTTTTTCGCCGACCATTTCATCAAGCCCATTTTCTAAATTATTAAACCATTCCGTTAGTCCGGCATCTTCAAACATAGAAAACAATTTTTTATCGCTTATTTCCTTACCTAAAGTTAAATTTTCTCTAATTGATAAATCAAATAACTCTACATCTTGTGATATAAATACAGTATCAATTTTTTTATCATCGGCATTTTGATTATCAATTAAGATTTGACCACTTTTTAATTCATAAATACCAGATAAAATATTAAGAATAGTAGTTTTTCCTTGTCCAGATTCTCCCATTACACTAACTTTATCGCCTTTGTTCATTTCAAAGTTTGGAATTAAAATTTCAGTGCTCCTATTTTTATATGAGAAAACTCCCATTTCAACTTTTAGAGTTTTCCACTTACTTATTAAAGTATGTTCGTGAGAATCACCCATAATTTCATCTAATTGTTTTTTACTTACCTGAAATCTAAAAACATGTTCTATTTCTTTAGAAGAACTTTCTAATTTATCTGTTACTTTTCCTATAATACTAATATAAAATAATAGGTATGGTAGTGCATCATTACCATTTTTTATAAGTGAAATAGCTGAAATAACTATCACTATATAAAGTGAATAAGTAAAGAAATCAAAAGTAACCTTTATGTTAGCTGTTTTATCTTCATTAATTTGTAACTTTTTTAGAAATATATCGGCTTTTTTCTGTAAAACTTTGTTAGTAAACTTTTCAGCATTTAATTTTATTACTGTAAATATGTTTTGAATAAAATCTATCAATGTTCCATTATAACTTGCTCTTGCCTCATTCATTGGAGCACTATATTTCTTTTTATTTTGTAGCATTAAATACCTTACAATAAAAGAAATAAAAAATATACTAATGCTAATTGCACCAATAGCTAGTGATTGATTACAGGCCATATAAACAAATGATACTATGCCTATAAGTAAAGGTAAAAAGTCATAAAGAATAGTTTCAATGATAATCGCATAATCTTGCGCTGTTCTTTCAATTAAACTTTGAATATAACCCGAATGGTACTTACCTATATTTTTGGTATCTATTTTTTGTAATTTCTTATAAAAATAATTTTTTCCATCATATTCTATTTTAAACAAGAAGTTTTGTGAGTAATGAGTAAATAACCAATTAAATACCATAGCAATTACATATAAAACTATTAGAGTTATTAACAAGTAAGTTAGTTTTTCTGTTGTTAAAGGAGTTGTTATAAAGTATGAAAAAGCAAATGATATTCCGTATATGGCAAAATTGTAAATTATACATAATGTAAATACCAATATCATTTTTTTCCTATCAATAAATTTAAACATATCTCGCATTTTTATCACTTCTTTTCAAAAAAATTATAACATTTATTCTAGAAACAATCTATATTTCTATATCAAATCATCATCTACTTTTTTGATCTTGGCTTTAATACCCAAAAATGATAGAGTATCATGTATTTTTATTTTTAGTACTTTTTCTATTTCTAAAAATTTTTTGTTATACTCATAAACTAATCATTTACTTTCAACATAACAAAAAAAATTAATATCGTTAGAAATTAATCTTAATTATATTTAAATCGAATTTAGTTTAGTTCGACTGATTTTTCTATGGTGCCGCAACCGTGAATTGAACACGAATTAAAGCCTTACCATGGCCTCGTAATACCATTATACTATTGCGGCAAATAAAAAGTTAGGATATCATTATAATATTATAACTTTTTATAAATGTAAAGATTTATTCCTTATTTTTAATAACATATTTAAGCATGTCGATGAAATCAACTGGAGCAAGATTGACAGTATCTTGGGTACCGTATTTACGATAACTGATACTTTCTGTTTCGAGTTCCTTATCACCTAAAATAATGGTGAAAGGAATCTTTTTAATTTGTGATTCACGAATTTTATAACTTACTTTTTCATCGCGTTCATCAATTTCAGCTCTGATACTATTTTGTTTTAATTGTTCTAATACAACTTTTGCATACTCTAGGTGATGTTCTGGACTAACTGGAACAATATTGACTTGAACCGGTGCCAACCAAGTTGGAAAAGCTCCAGCATAATGTTCAATTAGAATACCAATAAATCTTTCAATTGAACCAAATATTACTCGATGTAACATGATTGGTCGTTTCTTTTCACCATTTTCGGCAATATAAGTCAAATCAAATCTCTCAGGCATATTCATATCTAATTGAATAGTACCACATTGCCAAGTTCTACCTAGTGAATCTTGAATATGAAAATCTAATTTTGGTCCATAAAAAGCCCCATCTCCTGGATTAATGATGTAATCCTTACCAGCATTTTTACAAGCTTTAGCTAGTGCTTCTTCAGCTTTATTCCATACCTCAACACTACCAATATACTTGGCTTCTGGTCTAGTCGATAATTCGATTGAATAATCCAATTTAAAAATACTATAAATTCGATCAAAGAATTTAATTAAATTAACGATTTCACTTTCAATTTGATCCTCTGTCATAAAAATATGAGCATCATCTTGAGTAAACATTCTCACTCTGAATAGTCCACTTAAGGCTCCACTGGCCTCATGACGGTGGACTAATCCAAGTTCAGCCATTCTTAGAGGTAATTCTTTATATGAATGTAAATCGTTTTTATAAACTAGGAATCCTCCTGGACAATTCATTGGCTTAATGGCAAATTCCTTATCATCAATTTTTGAAGTATACATGTTTTCACGATAATTATGCCAGTGTCCACTCTTCTCCCATAATTCACGATTTAACATGATTGGTGTCTTGATAAATTTATATCCCTCTTTGGTATGTTCTTCATACCAAAAGTTTTCTAATTCATTTCTTAAAATCATGCCCTTTGGTAACCAGAATGGAAAGCCTGGACCGTATTCACTAATCATGAAAAGTCCAAGTTCTCGTCCTAGTTTTTTATGATCTCTTTTTTTAGCTTCTTCTAAAAACTCTAAATACTTGTTTAAATCTTCTTCCGTCTCAAAACAGATACCATAAATTCGTTGTAACATCTTATTTTTAGAATCGCCTTTAAAGTAAGCACCACTTACTTTTAATAATTTAAAATATTTAATGTCTTTAACTGTTTCGACATGTGGTCCGCGACAAAGATCAATAAAATCCCCTTGGGTATAGCAAGTAATAACTGTTTCTTCTTCCATATTATTAATTAAATCGATCTTATATGGATCATTCTTAAACATTTCCAAGGCTTCTTTTTTAGATAATTCTCTTCTGACGATCTTCTTTCCATCTTTAGAAATCTTTCTCATTTCCTTTTCAACGGCTTCTAGATTTTCCTCTTTAATGACTTCGTCTCCTAAATCGATATCATAGTAAAAACCTTCTTCGATGACTGGTCCAACCCAAAATAAGGCTTTAGGGTATAAGTGTTTGACAGCTTGGGCAAGTAAATGAGCACAGCTGTGATTCAACATATTCAATCTTTCGTTTTCTTTAATATTTATCATTTCTATCCTTCCTTTCTAATTATCAATAATTTTTTTTAATTGTAATTCTTCTTGCAATTCATCATTAGCCTCGACTTTTTCTAATTCTCTTACTAGAGCATAATCTGCCATACTCCTAATGATCAAATTTTTGGAACTGGTCGATAATCTCCAGAGACAGTCAATTGGCATCGCGGTAATTATTTTTCTTAGACTATTTAACTCAATTATACTATCCTCCATCAACAATTTTTCTGTAAAAGCACATTGTATTGCTTCAATCAAAAACTGATCTTGGTAATTCAAAATCATCAATTGCAGTTTCATTAAAGATTCATTCTTTAATTGATCAATCATTAAACCTTTTATCATACTTTTTACTTTTTCATCAGATGTTTGATGTGCAATATTTAAAAGTGCTTTAATATTATACCTTTTATATCCATCTAAATTCATACTACAATTCCCCCAATAAATAGAAAAACTCCTACATAGTTTGTAGGAGTGAATTATCACGGTACCATCCTTAGGTATCACTTAATTTAAATAACGGTTTTATCCGGAAATCCCATTACGGCTCTACTAAAAGGTAGTAATAATTAAATATCTTATTAGTTTACACCAACCACTAACTCTCTTTTAAAGATTAATTTAATTACCAAGCCCTTTATAACTGTATTTAACATAATAATAGCATATTTTTCGTGCTTGTCAAGTTAAACTTCTTGAATAACAGTAATAATCATCGGTTTGCACTCAGTTTCATGATAAAAATATTTACCTAAATTTTCTCTGATTTCATTCTTGATGGCTGTATAATCAACTTTTTTATTACTTAAGTCAATATTATTTTTGATGACTCGCTCGCAAATAACCTGGCTCTCTTTGACGATATCTTGATTATCTTTAACATAAATGAAGCCTCTCGTCAATATTTCTGGACCAGCTAAAATTTCTTTGGTTCCTTTGTTTAATGTCGCACTGACAATCACAATACCATTTTCAGCTAACATCTCACGATCTTTTAAAACTAATTCCCCAATATCTTCCTGACTCTTGCCATCAATTAAGATTTCATCGATATCGATGTGTTCAAAACTCTCGATTAATTTACCATTAACGAAGGTTACGACGTCACCATTTTGCTTTAAGATGATATTTTCTTTGGGAATTCCTAATTCATTGGCAATATCGGCATTCATAAATTGATGACGATACTCACCCTTGACCGGAAAATAATACTTTGGATTCATCAAGTTGATCATCAACATTAAATCTTCTCTTGAAGCATGATATAGTAGATGCTTTTTACTAGAAAGTGACACGACATTGACATTCATTTTAGCAATTTCATCCATAATAAGAGCCATTCTTTTTTCAATACCTTCATAAGCCGGTTCGGTTAAAAAGATCATGTCCGTTTCTTTTAATTTAATATATTTATCAAATCCATGAAGGATTCTCTCTAAATTAGCAAATGGTTTTTCTTTTTCATCGCTGATTAAAACGACGACATCTTTATCATTAAGATTGCTAAGGTCTCCAATCCTGTCGGGCTTAATATTTAAATATTTAAGATCGATAGCTTTGGTAATTATTTCTTGTAAAGCTTTACTCATAATGACAATCTTGCGATGGGTCTTTGACACTTCATCGAAGATTTCTTGAATACGATAAATATGGGCTGGAAAAATAGTGGCAATAATGCGATTTTCATTCTTGCTTAAAACTTCTTTGATGAAATTTCCGACACGATGGTTTGGACTAGTATGTCCTGGTTTTTCAGCATAAAATGATTCGGACATTAAACACAAGACTCCTTGTTTTCCAACATAGGCAAGTTTACCAATATCCGTTTTGTATGGTCCCATCATCGTCGAGTCAAATGTAAAGTCACCAGTATAGACTATTGCTCCATCTGGAGTGTACAAAACATAGCCGACAGCATCAGGAATCGAGTGTGTTACACTGATCGGAAAAACAGCCAATTCCCCAAATTCTATTTTAGCATGTGGTCTAATTTCCTTTAAATTGTTAGCTTTAATTCCTTCATGTTCTAGTTCCGTCTTTAAAATTTCCATCGTAAACTTCGTCGCATAAACATTAATATTAGGAAGCTTGATTAGAATATCTGGTACAGCTCCAATATTTGATTCATGACCATGAGTTAAGAAGATTCCTTTAACTCGATCAATGTTTTCAATAACATAATCAAAATTAGGAATGATATAGTCGATTCCCAGCATTCTTTCATTAACATATTTAAGTCCCGCATCAAAAATAAAGATATCGTTATCGACTTCGACAACATACATATTTTTACCATTTTCGTTTAGTCCACCTAAACTAAAAATTTTTATTTTACTCATATAACTCCTTTCTTAAGTTGAGATTTGTAAATTATAACATATTTTAATAAATAGGTCAAAGTTATTAATTGACATTACCTTATTTAACCTATCTTATTATAATATATTTTTATTCATTTATCTATACAAATTAAAAAAGTATAAGCATTTTTAAATGTTTACACTTCTATAACTATATCTGGTGAACGATGTAGGACTCGAACCTACGACCTCTACCACGTCAAGGTAGCATTCTAACCAACTGAACTAATCGTCCATAAATACCATTTTAAATTATTTTAAAATCAAATACAAGTATAAAAAATCAAATGGCGTCCCCGAGTGGAGTCGAACCACCGCTCTAACCCTTAGGAGGGGTTTGTTTTATCCAACTAAACTACGAGGACAAGTAAAGATATTATATCATATTTTTAATATAATATCTATTCGACAATTAGATATGGGTATTCTATTTTGGTAGGTATGGCTTTAATAAAGGTATTCTCAGGAATTACTTTATTAATTTTTACCTGTAAATAATTACCTGTATGACCTATCGAATATTCATCATTACTAGTTTCGATTAGGATTGATAATTCTTTATTTAAGAATTTTTTCATGTATTTGATTTCTAATTTTTCAGATAATTTAAGGATTTCAATAACCCGATTTTTTTTATCGATGGCATTAACTTGATTGGGTAAATTAACAGCTTTTGTACCTTTTCTTGCGGAATATGGAAAAACATGGATTTTACTAAATTTAATTTTTTCAAGAAATCTTTTGGTTTCTTCAAATAATCCATTGGTTTCTCCAGGAAAACCGACAATTAAATCAGTGGTAAGGGAAATATTTGGTCTAATTTTTCTAATCTTATTGATTATTTTTTCATAATCAGTTGTTAAATATTTGCGATTCATTAATTTCAATATCTCATCACTTCCAGATTGAAGTGGAATATGTAAGTGATCGACGATGATAGATGTTTTTTGTAAAAGATTCAAGAATTCATCATTTAATTCTGTTATTTCAATGGAAGATATTCGTAATCTATCTAAATTAGGCAACTCAATTAATTCTTTCAAAAGATCAGTAAAACTAGTATTTAGATCAACTCCATAATGACCAGTATGAATACCCGTTAAAACAATTTCGTGATAGTTGTTTTTTAATAAATTAGTTATTTCTTTAATAACTAGTTCTGGCCCTTTACTGCGACATTTTCCTCTAACATAAGGAATAATACAGTAGCTACAGAAATTCTCACAGCCATCTTGAATTTTGACAAAGGCTCTTGTTCTACTATTCATATTCTCAATATACATGTCTTCAAACTCAGAAGTAAGAGTTTTAAAAACATTTTTAAGGGGACGATGCTCGGTTAAGTACTCTTCCACCAAATCGACAACCTGACTCTTGTCTTTATTACCTAACATGATACTGATACCTTCTTGTGAGTAATCCTGATTAGCTTGAATAAAACAGCCCATGACGACAATGATAGCATCTTTATTTTCTCTAATAATTTTATTGATTATCTTACGACTTTTACAATCACTATTGTTAGTTACTGTGCAGGTGTTGATAAGATAAATATCGGCGTTTTCTTCTGTAATTGTATAGCCTCTATTTTTAAATAAACTAAGTACATATTCACTTTCATAAGCATTGACTTTACATCCTAAAGTTATTGCTCTAACTTTCATAAAATTCACCACAAACGCTATTATACTACAAAAAAACAGATAAACACAAGATTATCTGTCTTAGTCAAGATTTTTTTCTAATTCCTTGAGGGAAACAACAAATTCATTAGCTTTCCTTATTTCGGCATCTAATTTTTCTAAATTAGCGGTATTTTCTAATTCTATATCGACACAAGGATTAAGATTATTTTTCTCAAATCCATAGATTGGGGAGATAAATGGAATTGGGGAGAATTTTTTATATTCAATATCCAACTCTTCGACTTCTTCCTGATCCATTTTTTTAATGAACTCATCCAATTCGTTCTTTTCCTTCTTAATCGATTCAACTTCAAACTTACTTCTTAAGTCTTCAATCGTTAACGGAGCATCTTCTTCATTTTCATATAGTAACTCATTTTTCTTATATAAAGTATCACTGACTTTTACTAATTCATCATAACTGATAATAGCTTCTTCTTCCTGCTCTAACTCAAATTTAGTAAGAGTATCTTCTAATTCTTCATTTTTTTCATTTTTAGCAAGTGATAACTCTTCATATAATTTTTCTAATTCGATTTTGGCCTGAGTTCTTTCCATTTCCTGCTCATTTAATATTTCTGATTCCTCGATATGATCATCTAAAAATTCAATATCTAAGGTTTCAATTGGATCTATTATTTCTTCTTTAAAAGTTTCTATTTTTGGTTCTTCAGCAATATTTTCTGATTCAATAACAAAATTTTGATAATTAATATTTCTTGATTTCTTAACTTTTTTCTTTTCCCAAATAGAAATGATAATAATTAAAATGATCAAAGTAAAAGCAATACTTAATAATATAATAATATCTTCTTCCTTTAATACATTTAATATCGCGTTCATATTCACCTCATAAAATAGTAATTAATAATGCCTAAAACATAAAGTGCCACGGTTTCTGACCTTAAGATGAGATTACCTAAAGAGACAGGAATATATCCATTGTCGACTAGTTTCTGTTCTTCCTCTTTAGTAAATCCACCTTCTGGTCCTACCACTATTATCATTCTATCATTCTTTTTGACTTTTGATAAGACCCTTTTGAAGGTGGTTGACGCACTATTGACAGTGCAAAGAATCTTAATATCATACTCATTCATCAATAAATCGTTGACACTAAAGACTTTTGAAACAAGAGGAATGGTATTGCGCTTTGATTGCTCACTCGCTTCCTTGACAATGGTTTGCCATCTTTGAATCTTTTTATTTTCCTTTTCATTTAACTTGACAACACTATTGGTGACAGTTAACGGAATAATTACTTTAACTCCCAATTCGGTAGACTTTTGCAAAGTATAATCCATTTTTTGCTCTTTAATTAAACTTTGAGCGATAGTAACATCGACTGGCAATTCGTTATTATTGTCTAAGATATCGACAATAGTACATCTAACTTGATCAGATAAATCAATTATCTCACAAATAAAAACTGTTTTGCCACTTACAACTTCGATTTTATCCCCTATTTTTTGGCGCATCACTTTTTTAATATGATAACTATCTTTTTCTGATAAAGTAAAAGTATCACTATCGATAGTTGATAATAATGAATGTCTGTCAAAATTTTCTACAAAATATCTTTGCATAGAGTACCTCTCTTACAAATTAATAATAACATAAAAAGGAAAGATAAAGACACCTTTTTAAATAATTGCAACAAAAAAAGTTCACTTTTATGAACTTTTACTTAGTATTTTAATTAACAAGTTATTATTTTGAGAAATTTCTAGTTATTTTTTGCAATTTTTTACTTCCAGCCTGTACATATTTAGGTGCCCTAAATAATAATGTCATACGAGTATTAAGATTTCCACGTAAAGAGATATTATTATTTTCACATATTTCTTTAAAATATTCAGAATCCAGTAACTTTCTTTCTAGTAAAACCCTTAAGGCTGTTGCTTCTTTTTCATTTAAGTCATCATAGTCAGAACGTAAATCTATAGAAACCATAAAAAAGTGATAATCTAGGTTAAATCCTATCGTTTGTTGGATAGAACGTTTAAGGGCTGGAACTATAATACTTGAAAAAAACTCTTCTGTTGCTATTTTCTGCATTCTTCCGAATTTCTTTATGTTTTTATCATTGTACTTTTTATCAGCTTTTAATTCTTTAATGTTTCTGATTTCTTCTAAAGCTCTTTCTGATTCTTTTATCTTTCTTGTATGATTTGCCTTTTGAGCTAACTTATCTCTATATGATAACAATTGTTTTTGTTGATCTTGTTTATTCATGATTAGAACCCCCTTCTTTTTCATGTGGGGTAATTATATCATATTCTTGTTATTTTGTCAAATAAAAAGCTCTTTATTCAAGAACTTTTATCCTAAATTGGAATAAACATTTTGGACATCTTCGATTTCATCTAAAGCCTCAATTAGATTCATAACCTTAGTACTAGCTTCTTCATCTAATACTATTTCATTACTGGCAATATAAGTTACCTCACTGGTAATAAATTTATTGATCTCGGCTTTTTCTAAAGCTTCTTTGACTTTGATAAAGTTGTCTGATCTTGTGTAGATGGTATATCCTTCTTCATCATTGATTACATCTAGTGCATCATTTAGAATCGCGATATCCATAACTTTATCTTCAGGATAAGTCTTTGGTAGGATGATGACACCTTTTCTTTCAAACAGATAACTGACACTGCCATCAGTTCCTAAATTGCCACCTTTTTTTGTAAAAGTACTTCTAACTAACATTGCGGTCCTGTTTCGATTGTCGGTTAAACAGTCGACCATAATGGCAATACCATGTGGTCCATAACCTTCATATCTAATCGTTTCATAACTTTCAGAGTTAGAACTTCCCTTCGCTTTGTCGATTGCTCCCTGAATTTTATCCTTAGGCATGTTCTCACCACGAGCTTTTTCGATCACCATTCGAAGAGTAGCATTATTTTCCGGATTTTTGTCACCAGACTTCGCCGCCATGTAAATCTCTTTGGCAAGTTTCTGAAATATTTTTCCACGATCAGCATCAATCATGCCCTTTTTTCTTTTAATTGTTGCCCATTTTGAATGTCCACTCATAAATAAACCTCCCTAAATTAAGTATTCAATAATAACTGGCGCTAACAAGAGTAACAAAAGTAACGGAATGAAGAAGATAACTGAAATAACACTAATTTTAAGAGGTATCTTACTAATCTGTGCCTTTGTTTCTAAAATCTTTTTGTCGGTAATATAATCGATTTGATTATGAAGGGTTTCAATAATACTACTACCAAAGATATTTGATTCTCGAATATTTAGAATAATATTATTGATGGTATCAGACGGGATTCTTCTTTTTAATTCGTCCAGTGCCTCATCTAGTGATTTACCATAATTAATGCTTTTTAATGATTGATTAAACTCATCTGATAACTCTGACTCAATATTACTACTGGTAATACTAAGAGCCTGCTTTAAATTGCGGCCTGATTCTAAAGATAGAGTCAATACTTCAAAAAAGTACATGGCATCGCTATCTAAAACTCGTCTTCGCTCTTCGACTTTTCTATCGATAAAGATTTTGGGAAGCATCACGTAATAAACAAAAGTTAAAAGTGGTGCTCCGATATAGCCCCATTCAAATAGATATATTACCATAAAAAAGAGAAAAGCAGAAGATAAAAGTCTAATATTCATAAAAATAACGGCATTATAACTATTTTTATAGCCCAACAGATCGATTCTGGCCTGCATTTTATTAAGGGAGTTTTGACTATAAATTTTACGTGCTAAGTCTAATTTTTTCTTGGCCATCTAATATCACTCCTTAATTTTCATTACTTTCTTTACTATTATAATATATACGACATACAAAACAATTATTATTGTTAAGATGATTAACCCAAGAGCGTTGCTAACCAAAGGATGAAAATAAGCCGGATTGACGACGAAAATCACTAAGAAGATAAAGACTGGAATAGCGATTAAAACTCTGAATAAGATGGCAGCTGATGCTGTTAGAGCTTTTAATTCTTCCTGCAGTTTACGGCGATTAAAGAAACTTCGTTCGATGGAAGCAAAAACCTTGATAATGTTTCCACCCGTTTTATTTAAAATGGTCAAGGAGGTCGTAATATATTTAGCTTCCTTAACATTAATACGCTTGGAAAATCTTTTAAAAACAGTTTCTAATTCCAATCCATAGGTTAAATCAATATACATTTTTTTAAATTCGTCTCCTAGAGCCCCATCTAGTTCAGTCGACACTAGTAAAATGGCTTGCATCGTACTTCGTCCCGACTTAAAAGCATTATTCATGATGATGATGGCTTTTAAGAGTTCATTTTCAATTTGTCTTCGTTGATATTCCTTTTTTGAAATCAGGAATAAATCGGGGATAAAAAATCCCACTAAAAAGGCAAAAACGATTTGAAACATACTGATGGGATTATATTGTAAAACATCAGAAATAATAATGATAACGATGGTAGCAAGGGCTGTAAAAATCTTGTTGGAAATATAGTCCATCGGATCTTCCCTTAACTTTTTTGAACCATCGATATATTTTTCATACTTTTTACTGTACTCGTTAAATATTTTTAGGCGATACAAAAACTTCGTTAATTTAACTTTAAAATGATCATAGATAATGCTTATTTTATCGAAAAAAGATAAATTATTTTCTTTGATCGAGTCAATGGCATATTTACCAATTCTTTTCTCAAAATTAATTGATCGCTTTAAGAGCAGTAACCAAATAGTAATAATACCTAAACAGATAATTATTATAATTTGGATAATAAAAATTTGTAAATTATAATTACTAGGCATATTACTAAATCCTTTCAATTATTTTTCTTTTTTCGTTTTGGACTCTAATTTCTTTTTAACTGGCTCAAAAATATCGTCAAGAGAATCGATACCACGATTTTTAATTTTTTGATAAGTGGCTGGTAAAAGATCGTATA
>CAZBQC010000016.1:0-19396 GCA_964494015.1 uncultured Muribaculaceae bacterium | reverse complement strand
TCTGGGTTCTAAGAAGCATTTCTTGATCGACATAGAATGTATCCTGATTATCTCTAGCTGGATGATCCTTTGGGACATTCAAGTATTCAAAGTTGTATTTATCACATTCTAATTCTGGGCCATCGACGACATCGTAACCCATCGAAATAAAAATCTCTTCGAGTAGATTGGACATCCTAGTTAGTGGATGAGCTATACCTACCCTTGTTTCTGTCCCCGGTAAAGTGATATCGATCTTTTCACTTTCCAGTTTAGTTGATAATTCTGTTTCTTTTAGCTTACTTTCCAACTTTGATAAATGCTCAAGAAGATAGCTTTTAGAATCATTTATTTCTTTTCCCAAAACTTTCTTTTCTTCATCTGACAAATCATTCATCTTTTTAGCTATCACCGTAAGTAAACCGTTTCTTCCTAAGTACTTTATTTTAATTTTTTCTAGATCATCTAGCCATTTGATGTTTTCAGTATCTTGATCAAATTCTTCTTTTATAGTACTGATTTTCTTGCGTTCTTCCATTTTCTTCCTCCTTTAAAATAACTATAAATATATTCGACTATCTCTTTCTTTTTATGACTAACTAATACTCGATGTCTCACATTTTCTAATTTAGTGTACCATTTATTAATACTTCCAACCTTTTCAAAGATATATTCTCCCGTTTTAGAAGGAACAATTTCATCTTTATCACCTTGTAAAATCAAAACCGGTGTCGTTACTTCCTCAATGATTTGATGATGAAACTTAACTAGTTTAAAGAACTCTAATAATAAAGATATCGGTACTCTAAATATTTTATAAAAAACTACGTTATAGTCAGCTTTTAAATTTTTATTTTTTCTTAGGAGATCTTCTTTCATCTGGGCAATAGCTAAGTAGTTGAAAGCCGCTGAAATTAAGACCAGTTTTTTTATTTCTTTATGCCTAATTGCCAAGTAACTGGCTAGTATCCCTCCCATCGAGTGACCGACAACATAGATTTTACGATATCCATGCTCTTTCAAAAGATTTATTTTCTCATCCAAAAAATCTAGCCATTCACTGTAACTAACTTTTTTAAAACGATCTCGATCATGCCCCGGTAAAGTGTAGGCAAAACAATCAAAACCTCTTTTTAATTGAAGATAATTAACTAATTCTTCATTATCATAAAGTGACCCAGAAAAACCATGAATCACTAAAACAGCCTTTGTAAATAACTTCATTTTTACCTCCTTAAAAGAAAAAGATGCTACCAGATAAGGACGAATGCTTTCGTGGTACCACCTTAATTAATAGCTTGAACTATTCTCTTCTTCTTAACGTGAATTACTCGTTAAAAACTACTCAAGTGAATTCATAAATTAATTATGTTAGTTTTCAGCAACCACTAACTCTCTTTTAAATAATTTCATTTACTAATAGTCTCGAGATCATCGTTTTTCATTTAAAATGAATTGCTAATCTTTTTTAAATACTCATCAATTCTTTTTCTTTACTAGCTAAAGTCTCTTCGACTTTTTTATTAAACTCGGTAATCAGATCTTGAACTCGATCGATACTTCTTTCCTCTTCATCTTCAGATAACCCTAATCTCTTAATCTCACTGTTGGCATCCTGTCTGATATTTCTTAAAGCAATCTTTGTTTCTTCGGCTAAAGTCTTAACCTGTTTAACTAAATCTTTCCTTCGCTCTTCGTTAAGTTGAGGAATAACGATAAAAACACTTTCACCATTATTGTTAGGAGTTAACCCTAAATTGGCTTCAAAAATAGCTTTTTCAATATTAGCCAAACTGCTTCTGTCATAAGGTTTAATTGCTAACTGTCTAGCTTCTGGAACTGATATCGTCGCTAAAGCCTTGATAGGTGTTGGTGTCCCGTAATAATCGACCAAAACTCCATCCAACATACTCGGATTAGCACGACCTGCTCTCACATTAGTAAACTTTACTACCAATGATTCAATAGCCTTGTTCATTTTGTCCTTTGTCTCTTTAATAATTTCACTTTCCATTTATCTTTCTCTCCTTTTTCTTTACAAATTGATCTTTAGAACAAAAAACATCTTCCTTTTTATTTTAGCACAAATTTATCTGTTTTTGTCAAAAAATGATACCGATAACTAAAATTAGGATTCCGAGGATTATTCCTAAGATGGTATCTTGACGATACTTCGTCTTGATTATTTTTGGTAAAAGTTCAAAAAAAGCAATATAGATAAGCATTCCTAGTGTAATAGCCAAAGAAATTCCAACTACTAAATTGTTAAAAAAGCCCTCGAAACTATACATAATCAAGCCACCGACAAAAGTTGAGATAGAAATTAAACTGATAATCGTTGCTGTTTTAACTTTATTTTTATTGTTGGAATAAAAAGTACTGGTAATGACCATCCCAAGGGGAATGTTATGTAAACCAACTCCCAAAGAGATTAAGACTCCTAAATCAATCGACTTGGAAAAAGTCGAGAAGACAGCCATTCCCTCAATAACATTATGTAAAATAAAGGCAATACTAGAAATATAACCAATATGAAACAAATTTTCTTTTTTAGAATGATGCTCTTCATGGTCAGGAATAAATAAATCTAAAAGTTTTGATAGGGCGATCCCTAAAACAGATAAAATAATAACTATCATAATAGTTTGTAGATGATTAAATTCCTCGCCAATTAATTCGTAAGATTCAGGAATTAATTCTAAAATTACTAACGATATCATAACTCCAAAAGCCAAACTAAGAGAAAAATTAATGAAGCGATCGTTATTCTTGGTAACAAAGACAATAAAGGAACCTAAGACAATAAACAAACCTAAAACAAAAGTTAGGACTAATCCAATCATTTGATTATCCATAAATTACCTCGTAAACAAAACTATTAAAATAAAGAAGGCGACTATTAAACGATACCACATAAAAATCTTAAAATCGTGTTTTTTCAAGTACTGTAATAAAAATTTAATACATAAAAAGCCAGTGAGAAATGAAATAGTTAAGCCGGTGATAAAGATAAACAAATTGTTAAAAATTAAAGTTGTCATATCCCCTTTGATTAAATCCAAAGTTACGGCTCCTAAAACAATTGGGGCGGATAGGTAGAAAGAAAACTTGGCAGCATCCTCGCGATTTAATTTCAAAAATCTTGCTGTTGCAATTGTCGTTCCACTACGAGAAAATCCCGGAATAAGGGCTAAAATCTGTGAACAGCCAATCAGAAAGGCTTGTTTAACATTCATCTTACTAAGAGAATTAGTTTGCTTACTATATTTGTCAATTAGATAAATAAGCACACCTACTATCGCTAATACTATAACGATTAGATAAAAACTACCACGAATTTTTTCATCGATCACTTCTTCAAACAAATATCCAACTAAAGCCGCTGGAATGGTAGCTATAACCAAATACCAAAATAATCTTTTTTCTTTAGAATCACTTTTCTTATTAAAACCATCTTTAAACATTTTAAGAAAATCTTGATAAAAATAAGCTAAAATCGCAAGAAGAGTACCAAAGTGCAGTGCAATATCAAAGCTAAGCGAGATGTCCTTCGTAATAAAACTTCCTATCTTTAAAATATCACGAAAAATAATTAAATGCGCACTTGAAGATATAGGTAAAAATTCTGAAATACCTTGAACAATTCCTAAAATAATTACCTGAATAAAATCAATAAATCCCATTTTATTCTTCTCCTTCTAATTTATTAGCAATTACACAGCCAATAACAAATAAAACTATTCCAATGACAACTTCACTCGTCGTTGTATCCACCTTAAATAATGGCAATATTACTACTAATACTGATGAAATAACAAAGCCTAATATACCAAAATATGTCTTTCGATCGTGTTTTTTAAATAAGAACTCAATTAATCTGGCGACCAAAAGAACTCCTAAAACCATTCCAACACCAAACGGAAATAAAACCAGAATATTATCAAGGACATTATTAAATTTAGTAATATTATTAATTGTCTCTAAAATAGGATTATAATATCCCAAAATCATCAATAAAAGACTACCACTGATACCAGGAATGACAATAGTTGCTGCTCCAATTATTCCTAAAATAAACAACTTTAAATGACCAAATATATTTAAACCAGTTAAAGTGACATCTTTATCACTCTCCCCTGTAAAATACATAACTATAACTAAAGCAAAAGCAATTAGGAAAATACTGATATCAAACTTGTCGGCTTTTTTAAAAGAGGCCTTTCTAAAGAGAAAAGGAATCCCACCGGTTACTAGACCAGCAAACAAAAGAGTGGTAGCAACTGGATAATTAGTAAAACTGTATTCTAAGAGTCTACTGCCTAATAAAATAGCAAAAACAACTCCAAGACCAATTGGAATCAATAGTTGTAAATTTTTCTTAAAATTACTGAAGAAATGATTGACCGCTCCGATGATATCTTCATAAAGACCCATAGTAATTGCTAAAGTCCCACCACTGACACCAGGAACAATATTAGCAACTCCAATAATAAAACCTTTAATGATTAAAAGTAATCTTTTTTTCATTACATCCTCCACTATAATAAATTATATCATATAATTTCAAAATGTAGAAGATATAAGGTTTCTTATGTGCTCAATATTATTCAAAAACTACAAGGACTTATCAAACATTTCTGGTTCTAAATCCATATCTAATTATATCCTACTTCCGATTTTTCCATGTTTGATTTCAATTTCTTTTAATTTATCAATACTTGCATTATTTTGTAATGATGTCAGTTGTACTAAGGCATAGGTGTTTAGTTTTTCCAACCTATGTTTTTGAGGAATATTATCTCTAATCATTATTGAATTAGAACTTTCCATATTAGATAGTACTATCAACTCTTCTATTGTTGCATAATCTCTTATGTTTCCGCTTTTTTCTTTATTATCGTCTCGCCACTGTTTCGCTGTCATACCAAAGAGTGCAACATTTAATACATCAGCTTCACTAGAATATGTAAAATTAATTTGTTCTTTTGTCAGAATAGGCAAAATTAATTTTTCTTTTATAGCGTCAGTATGAATTCTATAATTACCCTTAGAAATTATTCTTCTAACATTCCATTCTATTTGATTTTGATAATGTTCATCTCTTTTTAATCTTTGAAATTCAGTTATAACATACAATTTAAACTCTGGACTTAACTAACTAGCAAATTCAAAAGCAATGTCAGAATGAGCATATGTCCCACCATTATTTCCAGATTTTGAGATTATACCTATGGCACCTGTTTCTTTTGCCCATTTTTGTGGTGACATATAAAAACTATTTTTACCGGCAGTATTTTCAAAGGTCGTAAATTCGTGACCTTTGAAATCTTTATTATTGAGTTTTTCCCACAAACCTAAATATAATATAACATCTTTATTTCTCATCCAAGTTTGAATAGGAATTTTTGGCTCTCCTTGATTTGCATATCTTGCCAAGTCAGTAAGTGAAACATAATCATTATCACCACTCTTAAAATCCCTACTTTATTTTCTCTTACATGTATTACAGTCGATATTTTGTTTTTCATAAGTCGTCTCCAGTCTATTAATATTTTATCCTTTATTAAATCTTTTGACCTAAATAAACATATTAATATAGAATATCTAAAGATTAAAATTAGGTTCTATTTTAGTTTTATAAAAGTAATATGTTTCTCTTTCAGTGATATTTTTCCAACTTCATATCCATATTCTTTTGCTTCCTTTTTATATGTTAAAAACGAGTGATCAATGTCAAAATCAATAATATTTTTAATTTCTTGGAAAGTAAGCTTTATTTGTTTATCTCCATTATCTCTAAGATATTTCCATAAAGGATTATATTTACTCATCATTACACCTCAATTTTATTTATCTTCTTTAAATTATCAAGATCTTCTATCGATATTTTATCACGAAAATTATGAATTTCATAATATTTATTATGATATTATGTCCATGCTAATTTGACAAAAAAAACTAATCGTTACTTGACACGACTAGTCTTTACTCTCGTTAAAGCTTTTTCATAGACTTTTCTTAATTGTTTACCGACAACCTTTAAATCACGATCTTGAGCAACTTTATATCCCTCTTCAACCAAGCTGGGTAATTTATTGTCAAGGAACTTTTTAATCTTGGCTTCAAATTCATCAAGATCTTTAGCCTTATAAATGTTAACTCCGTCTTCTAACCATTTATCGAAAACTTTAATATCACGAACGATCGCATTAGTTTTGCAGGCACAAGCTTCAATGATCGGAATACCTTCTGTTTCTTCCAAAGTTGGGAAAATATATAGGTCGACTCCATTCATCGCTTTTTTAATCATGCTAGGTTCGACATAACCAGCAAAATTTAAGTTTGGTAGTTTAGTTTTGACAGCTTTTCTAATCTTTCTTGGAATCGTATAAAGAGGAGTGTAACCAAACCAAATAAATTTGTATTCCGGCATTCTTTTAGCTAGTTCGACAAAATCTAAAATACCTTTTCTCTCTAGGTATAAACCAATTCCCATCACTACTTTATCTGTTTTCTTATAACCGTAATTCTTTCTAAACAATTCGCCCTTTTTCCTATCCTTCATGAAAAAGTTAGTTTCAATACCATTAGATATAACATAAATATCTCTCTTTAAGTGATAATTTTCTAATAACTTCTTAGAATAAGGAGTTGGAGTAATAATGACATCTCCTAATTTATAGGCATAACAGATCAATTTTTTAAATAGAGGGGCAAGTCTGTTTGAAAGAATAAAAGAATTTTTAAAATCTTCCTCGGTCGAATGAGCATGATAAACGATGGCTTTACCTAATTTACGTGCTTTTTTAGACAAACGAATCGACTTTAATCCATAAGTGTTAATATGAACAACATCGTAATCTTCTTTTGGATCTAGAGTATAGGTAATTTTCTCATACTCTAAGGCTTTCTTTTGATGTTTAATAGCCTTCCCTAACCCACTTTTACCAACCATTTTTAGCCCTTCTGTGTATAGTAATACTTTCATCTATTAGACTCCTTTCATCTACATCTTTTAAGATCTCTCAAAGTTAAAACTTTGGTAGCTTTCTGCATCTCTATTAGTAAATCACTAATAGGTATGTCCCCATGAAAAAATAATTCATGATAATTAAATAGTTTCACACTTCTCATACAAACTATGTATAGATCATTTCTACTAAAATTATTAGCTTTATCTAAAAGTTCCAACATAAAATCGTTATAGATCTTGTAGTTTAATCTTCTAATTGCAACGACATTAAGATCTTTATAATATTTATACGTCGTCGTATCAATTATTTTAAGAACTTCTTTAAATAAAGCATTATAAATATGAAGATCATTAAGTAACAGATGACATTCACTGGTTATCCTGATACTTTTTTCAACTAAACTAGCGATATCTATTAACTTCATTAAATCATTATAATCATGTTTACAAGACAGAATACCATCGACGAAATCCATGATATATCCGACACTTCTATTATCTTCTCTAGCTTCTTCCCTCGGATAAACGATCGAATCAGTAACTAAACCATATTGTTGTTTTAAACTATTGGCATATCTTTCCATATTATTAATAAATTTTATAACTGTTTGATTATCTAATTTGTAAACTGCACTATTGTTATAATAGCCTAACCATTGACAATTTTCAACAATCTGTTTCTTATTTACAACCATAGTTCCCCACCAAGCAATAATATAGCATAAATCTTTAATTTAGACAACGAAAAAGACAGTTTTAATCTGTCTTAAACATTTTCTCTGATTAGATTATTGATCATCTGGTCTAATGACTTTAAATTATCTCGAACCAAATCCTCTTTAATCTTATCCATATTATCTTTTATTAATTCAACTAATCTCTGCATTCTTGGCAACAATTTCTTCTCTTCCAAACTGGAAATTATTACTTCCAGATTATTAAGACGAGAATACTTTCCGTAATTATGACTCTTAATATAAGTATTGTATAAATTCTTAAATGAAACAATATCAATATTATCAAATCTTTCATCTTCCAAGATTTTAACAGTCGTATAAATATAATTATTGTTGATTGATTTATCTAGGATTGTTTCGCCCTTATTATTTTTAATATTAGGAATAAACTCTTTATTCTTTCTTAATTCACTAATTATTTCCTTAACATAGACATAATTGATAGTTACTAATAAATGGGCAAACGCATCGCCATCATTATTTTGATGATTAATGTCCCAATTCTTATTTTTCATGTACTTAAGCACTAAATCATAATGTTTAGTCTTAAGTAATTTAGATAGGACATCATTGTTGTCAGCATCGGTGATATTAATATCAAAATTTTTCTTTGAAAGTACTTTATCGACAACCTCCATGTATTCTTCTTTAATAAGTTCGAAGACCAGGGATGGTTCTTCCTCACAGGCTTTTATCGCTTGATTTTCATCATAAAACATATTATACACCTTTCTTTTATGTGACAAGTTAATATTCTAACAAAAAGAATATTTTTTGTCAAATTTTAGCATTATCTCTTTGATTGGCAAGTTTTATTATATCATACAGATCATAACTCTTGCTTGAAACATCGTTAAGTAATGCCTGCAAAAGTTCTTGGTACATGGAATTGCTATCTTCCTTTTCCTTTCCAAAATACTCATTATATAAATATTTTAATTTACTAAATTCTTTTTCTTGATAAGTAATATTTAAGTCATTAATTAAATATTTTCGAATTTCCTCCTCTTTTCTGGTCATGAATAAATTCTCATGAACTTTATTCATTCTCTTATATTCTATGCAAATCTTCTCAATACGACTAGATATTTCCAATATCTCATCTTCTTCATCCAGTAATAATTTGCTTTTACTTACCGATAAACCATCTTTGTTATAAGCAATAGCCATAACTCTGAAACCATCGGTATAAAGAGTGACATAACTTAGTAAATCATGTTTTTTATTTCGAAAAATCTCGGTTTTATTAAAAATACTGAGATGGATCTTTTCTTCGATCTTGACATTGTAATCAAAAAAATCATCGAGTACTTTGCTATCAACTTTATAAAGTGGGATTTTTTTGACATGAATGACATCGTCACTTTTGTTCCATTCGTAAAATTCATAGAGGCGACTATTATTAAAATTCAATAAAATATCATAAATATAAATCATAATTTTTTCCCTTCATAAATATTGATAGACTAGTAATTAGAAACCCTATGGGTAAGAAAAAACATTCGATTCTTTTAAGGATAAATGACCAGTAACTGGACATACCAAACCCCATCGATAATAGGTTTAGATAAGTAATTAGATAGACTGAACCAATCACCATGAGACCAAAGCCAATTAGAAAAAATAAAATTCTAATCACTCTCATCACCTTATTAAAGTTTATTTTTTTAAAGGAAAATAATTCCTCTACTTATATTATGATGGGTTTTAGAAAGGAATATACATCTGCCAAATAAGGATAAAAAAAATGAGGTAAATTAAATTTATCTCATTATTATTTTCAGTTATTCGGTTTTTAGGAACAACTAAATTCTCTTTTAGTTATTTAAACCACCATTATTTCTTAGCTTTAAATAACCAACCGATCGTAAAAACAATCGAAGCCGCAAAAGCCATCAGCATGTCTATCATCGTATCATTAATTCCATACTGAGCCACTTTCTGCAAGTCTTTATCTAAAAGAATGTCCATCGTATACTCGAAAAACTCCCAAAAAACTGCTACTCCTAGGGAAAAAACAATAATAAATAAAATAGTTAAGCCTTTATTACGGATCTTATAACTTCTTATAATTAAAAGACCTAAGTAGGACGTCAAGAAACCTGACAGAAAATGAACAAAGTCATCGTACCATGATACTGTACTATAAAACTTCATGAATACTCCTAGAAGGGACGCTAAAATTAGAAAAATATAGTAAGAACTCAAGATTATTTCATTAAATTTTATTTTAAAGATTTTTTTCACAAGAAGTGGAATCAAGAGCAAACTTAAATAAGAAAGGAGGAGTAACCCTTGCCCAGAATTATTATTATTAAATAAATAGACAGCGTAAAGTACTGAACCAATAAAATACAAGTAAGCAAAAAAATTAGATCTCTTCATTGTTATTAGTATCTCCTTCTTCTAGTTTATCCATTTGAACATTATTAATGCTCGTAAATTTTTTCATGATCTTATCAGTTGTAACTTGGAAATTTTCGACATCCTTATTGACAGATTGAATACTTCTTGATAATTTGTCCCAGCGTTCTTTATATCTTCCAAATTCGATCCCTAGTTTATTTAACTCTTCATGAATAATCGAAGTATATTTATCTCGTTCGATGTTTTTAATAATCATTTGAATAACCGTTAGAGTCGAAATCAAGGTCGTCGGTGAAGTAATCCAAACATGTTTTTTATAGGCATAGTCGACAATTTCAGAGTGATAGGCATTAATCTCAGCAAAAATTGCCTCAGCTGGCAAAAACATAATCGCCTGATTAGTTGTTACCCCGTCAATGATATATTTACTACTGATGGCATCGATATGTTTTCGAACATCAGCCTTAAACTGTTTTTCATACATATCTCGTTCCAATTGAGAAAGTTTCTTATCGACCATAAATCGATAATTTTCCAACGGAAATTTGGAGTCGATGGCAATTGTGCCCAATGGTTCAGGAGCAAACAAAACACAGTCAGCTATCGTCCCATTAGGAAGCAGATACTGAGTCTGATAAATACTATCATTCTTACCAAAAATACTACTTAGGATATGATATAAATTAACTTCTCCAAAAATACCGCGACTTTTTTTATCAGTCAGAATACTCTGTAGAGAAACAATATCATTAGATAAGTTATCGATCTTCTTTTGAGCTTCATCAATCTTACTAAGACGTTCTAAAACATTGATAAAGGTCTTGTTAGTCTTTTCAAAATTCTGATCTAATCTCTCATTAACTTTTTCATTGATTACCATCAATTTAGTTTCAATCTTCTCGTTTAATCGATTAAAGTCCTCAGTTAATTCCTTACCAAAATTATTCTTAAAATCTCCGATTTCTTTAGTGACATTGACTTCAAATCTACCCAGTCTCTCAATCATATCTTTATCGTCATTCTTCCTAACTAGAACCATGACTATTAAAATAATCAAAACTAAAAGTAAACCAATAATTATATATTCCATAAATTACTCCTCATATTATCAATATAAGTATAATACAAATTAACTTTTTTGTAAAAGAAAAAAGAACTATTTGTTCTCTTTTGGTAAGGCAATCAAAGTTGCACTGTTAGTAAAGTCTAATTCCTTAATCATTTTAGTCAAAGTTTCAAATTTTAATTTTCTGATTAAATCTATTTTATTAGGATATATCTCTCCATAGATAGTTAGATCCCGTTGTAAAGCATTTAAGGTTCGATAGATAGAATCTAATCTTCTTACTTCGTCGGCAATCCAACCCTTTTTAATTCTTTCAAAATCAGCTTCTTTGACTTGAATATTCTTAAGTTCTTTCTTAAATTCTTCAAGAAACTTTTCTGGCTGATTGGTTTCAGCTGAAAATTCCCATATTAAGTATTCGTTCATTGCTGTACTAAAACCATAATACAAAGCAAGCAACCATTTATTAATTTTTGCTCTTTCGACAAATTCTGAGGTACTGCTACTAAAAAGAAGATCTAAAAGAAAAGACATATATAAGGATAAAACTTTGTTGTCCTTAATCGAGAATTTATTTCTTTCTAGCTTGATGACATAGTTGGCTTTAGGAATAGTAATATTTAACTTCAATTCTTTGTATTTGCAGACGACTTCTTTTGGTTCCTGATACTTCTTTTTAACTATCTTTTTAACCGGTTTTAAAGCTTTAAGAGATTGGTTATTTTTGATAATTTCCATTATTTCATTTTGATCAAATTTTCCAGTTATAATCAAAAACATATTATTAGGCGTATAAAAGGTATGATAGCAGTCGTATAAATCTTCTTTCGTAATTTTACTGATCGTTTTAATAGTGCCAGCAATATCCTCTTTATATGGTGATTTGCTAAAAGTCATTTCTCTCGTTGTCCGATCTAAGATCCAGTCTGGTTCATCATCATACATTTTTATTTCTTCAGCTATAATTCCCTTTTCTTTTTCGATGTTCTCATCTGTAAAATATGGAGAAGAGACAAAGTCTAATAGATAGTTCAAATCTTCTTTGATTGCTTTCGTTCCCATGACGATGTAGCGAGTATTGATAAAATTAGTTTGAGCATTGACCGTGCTACCATTTTTAGAATAAAACTCGTTTGGTTTTTCGCCTTTTTCCTGCTCGAATAATTTATGTTCCAAAAAGTGAGTAATACCATCGGGCATCGTGACATAATCTTTCTTCGAAGCGGGAATAAAACAGGTATCAATCGAACCAAATTTTACTCCATAACTTATGTAATAACCATTTTTGTTGGCAAAAGGCACTAAATAAACATCTAAACCATTATCTAACTTTTCAAAGTAAATATCTTGATCTAAATTAGGAATTGGTATTTTCTTCTGCATCTTCATTAACCCCCTCCAATAAAAAGATGGTGTCTAAATGAATCTTTTTACTAAATTTAAGAATATCTTTCTTGGTAACTTCTTTAATTTTTGCACGTCTTGTATCAAGATCGTCATAGTTCATGATCTGCATTACACGATACATTTCCATGATGGCATTAGGTGAATCTAATAAATCATCAAGTGCCGTCGTATACTCAGCTTTAACTTTATTCATATCTTCTTCGGTAAAATTGCCTTTAGAGAGTTCTCTTATAACCTTTTTGACTAAACCGATCGTTTTCTTAAAATTATTTTTAGTTATTCCGGCATTGATAATTAATAGATTATCACCTTTATAAACTGTCGAACTAATGTAATAACATAAAGAATTCTCTTCTCGAACTTTAGTAAATAGTTTAGAATTACTAGAATTTCCTAAAAGGGAATTATAAACTGTACTGACATATTTATATTCAAAATCAGATAGAAGTGAAATTTTAAAACCAATTGATAACTTTGATTGCTTAAGATCTTCAGTCTCTTTGACGACAACTGGTACCTTGCGAAATTTATGATGGTTAATGAATAGATTTTCTTTCTCTTTTTTGATTGTTTTAAAGTTAAAATTCTCTTTAATTAATTGAGTTGTTTTATCAAAATCAATATTGCCAATCACATAAATATCGATATCGCTGTTATTTAAAAAACTAATATAACTATCGTATAGATTATGTTCCGTTATGATTTCCAAGTCTTCCAAATAACCAAATAAGCGATAGGCATAAAGGGCTTTTTTATCCATATTTTCTAGCAGACGAATAATGCTGTACTTGGCAGGATTTTCTTTGATGCTTTTAATGACTGCTTCATTGGCTTCTCTATTGATTTTAAAACTAGTGGCATCAAAAGTTTTATTAGTTACATTAGTATTAAAAATAACTTCTTTTAATAATTTGATGCTTTCTTCAAACATGCCTTTTTCAGTATACTTTTCATTTAAAAATGACAAATTAAAACAATGATTAATATATTTACCGTACTTTTGAGAAAAACTTCTTAAGTCAGCACCATATAAGTTTTCTAGTTTTATGCCAAATTCACGATTAGTTGGATAACTTTTAGTTGAATCAGTTAAAAGATCGAGTAATAAATTAACCCTGGTAATATTTTCTTTTTTAATAACATCCTGAAAAATAATTCTAACATCGACGGTTCGAAAACGTTTGGTTTTGATTAAATGAAGATTATAGGATCCTAATTTTATTTTTTTATATTCCATCTCATCACCTTCCACTACTTATTAGTATGTTTACAATTTTTAAAATTATAAACAGGAATTAAGTGCTAACTGAATCATTTCATCAAAACTTTTTTCTCGCTCTTCTTTTGATAAATGTTCATCTTTTTTAAGTAAATCAGAAACAGTCAATAGACAAGCTGCCTCTTTATGATATTTTTTAGCAAGATAAAAGAGACTAAATGATTCCATTTCGGCAGCAAGACAGCGATGTTTATTGGCAAAATTCCAAAAAGCAGGTGTCTCGTTATAAAAAATATCGGTCGAATGAATATTTCCTTCATGTAACTTTATACCAGTGGTAGAGGCTTGTTTTTTAATGCATTGATTTAATTTTGAACTAGCTCTTGCCACTTGGACATTTTTGCCGTTAAAAACCTTGGCATAATTACTATCGGTATAGGATTTTTGAACTAAGATTAAATCTTTTAACTTAAGATGATCTTGATAACTTCCACAGGAACCGACGCGAATAATTCTTTGAACATTAAAAAAATTATATAGTTCGTAGGCATAGATTCCCATACTGGAAAGCCCCATCCCTGAGGCCATGACGGTTAAAAGCTTGCCTCGATAGTGACCGGTAAAACCCAAGATATTTCGAACTGAATTAATTAATTTATAGTCGTCAAAGTATTTCTCGACTATGTATTTAGCTCGTAGTGGATCACCTGGCATAATTACAATTTCACTTATTTCTTCTTTTTTAGCTTCAATATGGATCGCTTTCATAAAAATTCCTCCTAAATCAAAAAAAATTGATTATTAAATCAATCATCAATACTCTTACAATGTCCGGTTCCGGGTTTCTCACCTTCTTGGTACTCTTGACCGACCATCGAACATGATGTCTTAGTAATGGCGTCTGTTAAATAGCCGCCGAAAAGCTTTACAAGTCCGGCAATAACGACTGAGATTAGAGCAATTATAAGTACATACTCTACTAAAGCTTGTCCTTTTCTATTTTTTAACATTCGTCATCACCTACTCTTAACTATAGTTTAGTAAAAATATTAGTATTTGTCAATTGATTTCAACAATTATCGACATTTTCAAAGGCTTTTATACACAAACTTTTCGTTTAGTGATATATTATAAGTATAGTGGTGATGATATGTATCTAGTTATCGATAAGAAAAAAATAAAAATCAATCCCAAAAAAGGTTTTTTTGGTCGTTTAAAAGGCTTAATGATGGTCTTTAAACCAATTAAAGAAGGAATACTATTGGAAAAATGCCAAAGTATTCATACCTTTTTAATGTATCAAAAAATTGATGTCATCATGACTGATAAAAACAATAAAATTATTAAATTATATAAAAGTTTAGATACTGAAAAAATAATCTGGCCCAAGAAAAAAGTTCATCGCGTCTTTGAACTCCCAGAAAACAGTATTCAAAATCTTCAAGAGGGAGATATCCTCAAAGTAATTGACTAGTACTTGTGAAAGTACTTTTTTAAAGCCGTTTTTTCAGTTTCATGATTGATAATATGACGTCGATCACGATAAATATTTCGTAAATTATCGATAACTTTATACTTACGAAAGTTAAATTTCTTCAAATATCTTTCTAGCAATAATTTATTGTAAGAATATTTTTTTTCTTTATAGTATTCAAATATTTTTGATAGAAGGAAGATCGAAATTAAAATTAAATTAAAATTATAATAATATTTTAAAGATAAAATGAACAAGCTAATTAAAATAATTATCGAGATAGTTATGACTAAACTGTAACTTTTTAAATAAGAGAATTTGTACGATAAAAGAATATTGATTAATTTGCCACCATCCAAGGGGTAAATCGGCAACAAATTGAAAAAAAGCAGGCTGTAATGATAAACTAGAAAGCTATCGTCCGTTTTAAAGAAAGACGACACCAGAAGATAAAAAACGATTTGAGTAACTGGTCCTGCCAATAAAACTAGCAGTTCTTCTTTTAAAGGTTTATTTATCTCGGTATTAAATTTAGAAGAACCTCCAAAAGGATAAAAATAAATTTTATCTAATTGCCAACCAAAAGATAAACCAGTTAGAAAATGACCTAATTCATGAACTAAAACAATCATAAAATAAATGATAAAAGGTTTGAATAATCCTGTGGCAATCGATGAGATAATCAATAAAAAAAATAAAGGATGAAAAGATACTTTATTTAAGATATTCTTTATAATCTAAAAACTTTCCATCTTTTTGAAAGACTAAATACAAAGTATCATCCTTTGCTTCACCAATTAAATCACCTTTATCGACATAATCGTAAAGTTCGATATCCGAAACATTGATATTGCCATACCAGACCTCTACCCCATCAACTTGTTGAACAATTACGGTTTTACCATACAGTTCCTTATCGCCAATGAAGACGACGATCCCACTTTCTAGAAGTGGAACCAGATAATTAGTCGATACTTTTAATTTGCAGCCATCTTTGTATAAAGAAACTTCTTTATATTCTAGCTTTTCGTTAAAAACTGTTTTGGTACCATCACTCTTTTTAAAAGGTAATACTCCTCCTAAATATTTATCATAAAAACTATTGAAAGTGGCAAAAGAGAGATTGTCATCATAAAGATGTTTCTTAATTGCTTCCTTAAAACTCGGTTTAATCTTAACAGTAATTAATACTCCTAAAAAGAGAGCAATGACAATCAGCGTTTTGTTTAAATAAGAAAAAACTAATTTTTTACCTTCACTGTGACCTTTCTTTTTCTTAAAATGCTTATCCAATAATTTATAGTTATCCATTAGTCTCACCCAGTAAAGTTTATTAAAAAAAAAGAAAACTTATTACTGACTTTATTTGACATATATTTTAATTATTTTCTTTTTGACTAGCTTCTTTAAAAGGTAGTAAATAGTGATACCGAAGATAATATTCAATAATAAAGAATGAGAAATTTTATAGATTAAATCATTAAAACTAATGACGTGGTTACCTAGAATATAAGTGATCATAAAAAGAAAGAGATCATAAATAACAATATTTAAAATTATCAACAAACCAGTAAGTAGATAATTATCAGCTAAATACTGATAATATTTTTTTATAACGAGACCGATGATTATAAAAATAAAAGTATTTAATAAAAGAATATTACTATAAAGCAAGTCATAGAAAATACCAATCATGATAATGTAGTAAGAAAAATACTTTTTTTTAAGATACGGATAAATAATTGGTAACATGGTAATCGTTAAAAGCGGATAGAAATAGGAAAGATGATGATAAATATAAGGTAAATAATTGGTAATTAGACCATCTAAAAGAATAATGATAATAATTAGGAAATTAATCATTGGTAACTCTTTTCAAAATAGCGACAAATCTAATAGTTGATAAATCCATCTCTGGTGTTACTTTAATTATTCGCCCCACATCGTATTTATCTTTAGTAATTTCTTTAACTTTACCGACGATAATCGAACTGGGAAAAACTCCTCCCATACCACTTGTTTTAACCACTGTTCCTTTTGGTATCTCTATTATTTTATCGGTCGTCGTCACCATTAATAAATTAGTACTATCCAAGTAACCATTGATTAAACCATAGACATTATTGTTGTTGATACTAATCACAACTGATATCTTATTATTAATATCATTATTAGAAATCATTTTAACTTGACTAGTCGTCTTAGTTACTTTATCGATCTTTCCAATTAAGCCTTTACTACCGACTACTGCCATATCTAAATTAACACCATCAGCAGTACCTTTATCGAGACTTAAAGTGTTAAACCAATAATTTTTATTTCGCGATAAAACCGTGGCATTGATGGTTTTAAAGCCACTTAGATAGTTTTGAATCTGCAACAGGTCTTTTAATTCCTTTAACTCTTTATTTAATTCTTCATTGGAATACTTTTCTAGAGCTGCCGTATCAATTTTTTTGTCTTCCCGATAATTTAAAGCTGCCGTTATAATTTTTAAGGGATAGGCGACTAAATCTTTAATGATATTTAATGGATTTAAATAATTATTATTGGTATTCATTTCTAAGAAAAAAACAAGATAAAAGAAAAGTAGCGATATTAAGATGATGATAAATTTATTTTTTTCCTTTTTTTTCATAAATTGATGATGTCACCATTTTCATAGAAACTATAATATTTATCATCACTGACAATGATATGGTCAATAATCGGAATATTTTGAATCCTACCTATTTTAACTAAATTCTTGGTTAAAACAAGATCTTCATTGCTAGGATGAACATCTCCACTAGGATGATTATGCATACAAACGATATTGCTAGCGGAAAGGAGATAAGCTTCCTTAAAAACTTCCCTGGGATGAACAATACTCTTGTTAACTGTTCCCATAAATAACAATTTCCTTTCTATCAATTCCTGACGATTATTAAAATATAAACAATAAAAATACTCCTGCTTCTTATCATTAAATAAGTATTTAGTTGCTAAATAAATACTTTTAGCTGTTCGATAAGCTTCCTTTTCATTTATTTCCACATTAAAATAAATTCTTTTCCCAAGTTCCAGAACAGCCATTAATTCAATTGCCTTAGCCAGTCCAATTCCTTTAATACTAAGTAAATTATTGATATTGATTTTCTTTAAATTATTTAGGTGTTCAATATTTTTAAGTAGTTCTAAAGCGACATCTCTTACGGACTTGTCTTTAGTCCCGGTCTTGATGATGATTGCCAATAACTCTTCGTCAGATAAACTTTCGGCTCCGTCGTTAATTAATCTTTCTCTTGGCCTCGTGTTAGCAGGCATATCTCTAATAAGCATTACATCCTCCACTACTATTATTGCTAATAAAGAATGCCTCCACCTACTTATTGATTACTAATTCCTGATAGTCAGTCAAAATAACATTACTTATCGAAATAATATCAGCCTCATTAGTTGCTTCCTTAAGCAAAATATCGTATTGCGATAAAGAATTTAAAAAATCCTCGTCATCGACAGACGACTCTTTGATGTATAAATCTACACCCTTATCTTTATAAATATCTTTAACCTTATCAGCATTATTCTTATTGCTGGTCATACCTACATAGACATAGTACTTATTGTCGATAACTTCATAAACATAATTATCTAAATCTTTAGTATGACTACGCATATTATCATTACTTGAATAAGCTCCATACTGTAAAAGATAGATGTTATTATCCTCACTAAAAGTACTAGTATTTAAACTGTCATATTCTTGAAAAATTATTTTACCAAAAAGAAATCCTAAAAGAATTGAGCAAAGGATAGGTATTAAAAATTTTAGCTTCATCTTATCACCAAGAAAAGCTTAATATAATAAAATTAATAAATATGTCGAAAAAAGCAAATTAATTAATAATTTGCTATAAACTTAAAATCTTCTTAATAATTATTTTTTTAATACTTTACTGGTATCGTCATGTGACTTCTTTTGATGATAATTCATTGACTGGATCATTTCACTAAATAAGCTGGATTTGTTATTCAAAACCAGATTGGCAATTCTTTCAAATGGTAGATTTATATACATCGAAGGATCCTCTAACGAAAAATATTTAAGATTAGATTCATTAGAACTTATTCTTTCTTCAAACTCTTTCAATTCTTCACTAGCTAAAAAAGCAAAATCTTGATCAGGAATTAT
>CAZBQC010000015.1:0-20691 GCA_964494015.1 uncultured Muribaculaceae bacterium | reverse complement strand
ATTCTAGTTCAATGTAATCAAGATATTTCATAAACATATTTTGTTTTTCTTCAAGTGATAGTTTTTGATATTCATAAAGAGGGGATAATTCCATAATGTCATTAACTTTTATCCATTCAAATCTTTTTATATCTCGGCATAACACTAAACTTTCAAAACTTATATCTACACTAGCATTTATTTCTTCTTCCTTTATCTTTTTAGAGATTAGTTCTTGTTGATTATCATTACTTTTAGATTCTTCTCTAAATTCTTCAAGACTAATAAGATTATTAAAATATGCTTCTTTAATCCTTTCTCTTTTCATCTCTACTGCTTTTAGTTCTTTTTCTAATCTAGGTAGGGGATTATCAAGTTTATTTAAAAGAAGCGGTGCAAATTGATTTTTTATCAGTGAATCGAACTCTATCAATTGAACTATTAATGGTGTTAGTTTCTTTTCGATAATGTCCTCTCTAACATAACCATTACAATCAAAACATCTATAATAAACATATTTATACTTCTTTTTTCCTCCCGGTGATCTTCCTGCCATTACTCTACCACAATGAGGACATCTTAACTTTTGAAGAAATAAATAGGTAATATTTCTTGTATAATTTCTACTATTCTTATTCTTCTGACTTTGACAATCATTCCAGATATTTTTTGATATGATTGTAGGAACAACATTTTCATAAATAACTTCGTGATCAGTATTTCTATATTGAATATAATCACCTGTATATAATCTATTGTTGATAATAGAGTATACTGAGTCGTCTCCCCATTTCTTATTTAACTCATTATCTTTATTCAATACATGAGATATTTTTTGATAGGAATACCCTTTAACATATAAATCAAATATTTTGACAATGGTATCTTTAGTTAATTCATCAATAACAACCTTTTTATTTTCTCTTTTATATCCAAGTGGAATATTACCAGGAATATGTCCATTTTTAATCGCTCCTACAAGTCCAAATCTAGTTCTCTCTGATGTTCTTTCTATTTCACTTTGACTTACACTAGTTAGAAGTCTTAAAACTAATCTTCCGTTGGCGGTAGTAGTATTTATCTCATCATTAGAGCAATCTAAATAACAGTTATTATCATCAAGTTGTTTTATAAGTTTTTCTAAATCATACATACTTCTTGTTACTCTGTCTAACTTGAGAGCAACAATATATCTGATATTTCCTTCTTTCATATCTTGCATCATTCTTTGATATGCTGGTCTATTGGTATCTTTTGCTGATATTCCTGCATCTTCATATATGTCATATACTTCATAATTTTTAAACCTACAAAAATCAAGTAATTTTACTTTTTGCTCACCCAAACTAAATCCTTCTCTAGCTTGATCTTCGGTTGATACTCTTATATAAATACCTGCCATTTTCTTTTCAGTCATTAGTATTCTCCTTTCTTTAAATAAACAAAAAGAGGCACAAAAGCATTAATAAATAATACCTTTGACACCTCTTAAGCTAATCAAACATTGTTTTAAATATATATAATTCCTCATTACATCAACCTCCCCTAAAAGGTTTACTGCGTTTCTTGGTTTTATATAGTATCACTTTTTTAAGAAATGTCAATCTTTTTGAATACTAATGGCTCATCACTAACTATATCTAAACCACATATGTTCTTTAATTGTAATTTAGCATTGTTAATTATCTTCTTTGCTTCTTTCCCACTTAATACCCAATTATCTAGGCACGATTTAAATATTTCAGACACACTTTCATTATTATTTTCAAAATACTTGTTATAGAGAAACAATTCAAATACTAGCTTTCTAGTAAGTTCTTCTTTATAGTAGTTTTTTGATTCTTCTTCGTAAGTCATTTAAACCGCCAAACCTTTCTCACTAGATTTTAAGATTCTCTCTAAATCTTTTAGTTCATACCTATTGGTAAGATTATTTAAGAATATCGATTCACTACCATTAAATACAAGGAGTACTAATGAATCAATATAAATCCGATGAGGTTCTACATAAGCAAGATTGGTTCTATCTATTGTTCTTATACTACCATTAACATATTTAGCTCTTGTATGACAGAATTTACAAACAATATCTACCTTTCTTTTTATCTCCTCATCAAATTCAAGTTCTTTTTTTGTTATTTCCAATTTCATAACTTTCCTCCTTTACAACAAAAAAATTCAACTCGTTATAAGTTGAATCTTATCTTTAAGTCGAAAAGTTCGACATTTTTGCTTAATGGAGCAGATGACGGGAATCGAACCCGCATCCTAGCCTTGGCAAGGCCATATTCGAACCATTGAACTACATCTGCATCAATACAAATAAGATATTATCATAAATACTATTATTTTTCAACAATTAATTTTGCGTGAACAACTAATCTTTTATTTATACTATTACAGGTAGATAAAGTTAATATCTTATCTTCAACATTAGTCTTTTCATTAAAATTATATATACTTCTTTGAGTTATTATATCTAAAAATTTACGATAATCTTTTAAGGTTTCAAAATCAGTCTGAAGATAGTAACCTTCTTTTTTTATTATGTAAATACTTATGATTTTCCATGACCATACCTTATTATTGCTTATTATGTTTATAAGATGATTATTTTTGTTTTGATACCAATCTTTATTTAAAACCTTTTTTAAAGTTCCAAACATCGTACCGTCATATCGAGCATGACCATAGATAATATTATTCTTACTTAAATTATCTAGATTATTACGATAATCTAAAAAAATCCATCCGGCATTGTTTAATGATTTATCTAAAGAATGATTCATGTAGTAATTATTGTTACTTGCTTGAACAATTGGATAATCGATGTTGGTATCGTTAACTTTGATAGTTCCTATAACATCGGGATTAATCTCCTTTAGTTTTTCAAGATTATTATCTTTGACAAAATCCTCTATTTCATTTATTTGTTTAACAGTCTTATCATTATTTTGTTTCCAAGTATATAGATCTTTCATTTTAACACTCATTACAATTAAAATAATTCCGATAAGTGAAATATTGTAAATTATTTTCTTCATAAGCACCTCATATAGATATTATTGCTGGTAAAAAGTGAAAAAGTAAAAATTATTTTTTTATGCTATAATAAATTTAGGAGGTTTTTTTTATGGATATTTTAGAAGCGAAAGAAGAATTTACTAGGAGGTATTGTTATTTATTCTTTAATTCCTTATATTTGTATGGTCCAGTTTATTTTGGATTGAAAAGAAGAAAAGATAAACAATTTCAAGAGAGATTTTTAGGATCGTTAGAAGAGTTGACTTTAAGCGACAAACCATTTTTAGAAAACGAAGGGTATGAAGCTATTGAAAAATTATTTCGAGATTCTGATTTATTTCGCAAGATGTCACTTCATGGAGCGGAGGACAACGAAATTAAAGGAAAAAATAGGGATTATGCTATTCAATTAATTTTATTTAGGCTTTACGATTATATCGAAATGCAAAATGTCGATTTGGATAATAGAGATCGAAAATTACAGGTTATTGATGAATATATTAGGATATCTCGTTATCAGAATGATGGTAAAATTTGGACAAGTGGTAGAAAGCATAATTTAAAGGATATTATCAATAATTGTTCTATCTTTAGTGATAGTATTCCTCCAAGACCAAAACCTAATCGAAATGAGGTAGGTGTATCCAATAACGAATTTATAAACATTTTCTCTGATATACAAAATAAGCCAAAAGAAAAACCATCAACTGCTATCCATTTTACTGAAAAGGAGAAACAAAGTATCTTTTTGAGATTCCATGATGTGATTCCTTGGGACTTACAAGTAAAGTGTCAAAGTTCTAAAGTAAATAATTCTCATGACCAATCTAATTGTGGTAAAATGATCGATAAAATTGAAGAATCAAAAATATTTTTTTTAACAGATGATGAGTATACCTTTACCTTTCATTATCTATGTCCATACTGTGGTAGTGTTGTTGATTTGGATTCAAAATTATTATCTTCTTCCGTTCGAGAAAGAATTATTACAAAAAATTTTACATCTAAACAATTTGGTGAAGAAAAAAATATTCAAAAAGTTTTAAAACCTATTAATTAAAATTTTTATATTAAAATTCATTTGCAAAATTAACTAAATACAGTCATTAATTAAATAAATTTTTTTAACAAAATTATGTCAAAAGGATAAATTGCCGATTTGCATAATTTTTTTTTATTAGTTATTTTAGTGCTGGGAGGTGAAAAAGTTGATGAAAAAGACTTTCATTTTATTAATTATTTTTATTAGTATTTTGTTTTCTAATAAGATATTTGTTAAGGCTTCAGTATCTAACGGCTTAATTGTTGGCAGTGAAGTATACGAAACTTTAAATATCGATAAAGAAGTATCTAATGGTTGGGGGTATGACAGTACGGGTAACATTTTAATTCTAGATAACTATAATGGTGGGAAAATTCAAATTTTTGTCGATTATTTAAATATCAAATTAATAGGTCATAACTTTATTGATGATGTTGGAGTAGGTATCGATTCAGAGGCTAATATTTCAATCGATGGTACTGATGGAACTCTGGATATTCATATATCAGGTGAAGGAAGTTGCGGAATAAGTGGTAAAAATATTGTTATTAGTAATGGAATATATAATTTTATGGTACTTGGAGTTGGAATATTTGCAAGTGAAAACAATATCGAGGTTTATGATGCTAATTTTAAAATTATTGCTAATGGTATGGGTTTTCAGGCCTTGAAAGATATTATGTTTTATAATTCACAAGTGAGTGTTCGAACTAATTATATTTCATTTTACAGTGTTTATGAATCAATAGCGATTACTAATAGTAAGATTGTTTCAATGAGTAAATATCAGGTATTTTACAGTAATAGAATTATGGTTACAGATAACTCCATTTTAGCTTTGGAAGGTAATAATCAAGCTATTAAGACTAATAATTTTGAAATAGATGGTAATCTAGTTATTAAGGGTGGTAATACCAAAGAAGAAATAGTAGAGCTAAGTGAAATAACTAATCATAAATATGTGTATATTAATCGCGAACCAAATACCAGTTTGCCAATAAGTTTAAAAATAGTCAAAGAAGGTTCAAAATTAATTTTAACTTGGAGTAATAGTCTGAATTTCAATATTTTGTTTGAGAATCAAATATATGAAGTTTTAGCTAATGTTAATAGATATGAGCTAAATATTAGTAATCCGATGGATAATTATCATTTAGAAATATATTCGATTGATGACGATGGAATAGAAAGCTACCATCTGGTTAAAAATATTGATGCTGATGGTAATCCTGATACGAAAGATCATTTTTTAGAGGATATTTGTATAGTTATGATTTATTTATGTACTTTGATTTATCTTAGTAAGAAATTAATTAAGAAGTATAAAAGTTTCAGAAATTAGTTCAATGAAAAGTTAAATCCAAAATCAAAGAAGGTTATAAGAACGGAGGAATAGTACCAATAACCTTACATTTTGTTTTGCAAAACCTCTTTTGTGGTCTTTAACTTTTTATTTTAATTTTTTTATGACACTTTTAGACAATTGTTATACTAGTGATATCTTTTTTCTGTTAAATATTATTGAGATAAGGTATAATTAAGATAGTAAAGTGTTAAAAGTGAGGTTTGAATATGATTATATATAACAAAAAAGATTCCAAATCTAATCAAAACCAAGAAGACAAGCAACAAAATTATTTTAATATTCAAAACTTTTTCAAAGACTTTTTTTCCCGTAATCGCTTTTTAATTTTTATCATTATCGGTGTATTTTTAGTTATTATAATGATTTCTTTATTCAGTAGATCACTTAGCAATGAACCAGTAAGTAGTAAAAATGGTTTGAGTATTAATCTGATCGGCGATAATACCATTATAATCAGTCGAGGAAGTAGTTTTCTTGATCCTGGCTATCTAGCTCTTGATAAGAAGGAAGGGGATTTGACTGATAAAGTTCAAGTAACTGGTATTCTTGATACTGGCACTTTAGGGACTTATACTAGATATTATACCGTTATTAACGACAAGGGAACCCTTGTCGAAATTAAAAGAAATATTATTGTCAAGGAACGAACTGAAAAAAGTGTTCTCACTATTACATTGAATGGGAATTCAATTATAAATTTAAAATTGGGGGCCACTTATTTTGAACCGGGATATGTTGCGAATGACAGTATCGAAGGAAACTTGACTGATAAGGTTGAGGTTAGCAATAGTGTCAATTCCAAAATTGAAGGAACATATCGGGTCACCTACAAAGTTACTAATAAAGCTGGAGACAGTAAAGAAGTGTCTCGAACTGTCAAGGTTGTTAAAGAACCAGTCGTCGATGGAACTCCAACTAAGAAACTAGTTAATTTCAATGTTTCGATCAATACCAGTGCCACGGCCCTTACTAATAAAAATGTTACGATCAATGTTGTTATCAGTGGTACTGGTTACAGTCATACCATTTTACCTACTTCTCAAAAAACTTACCAGACAGTAATTAACTATTCAACCGTTAGAAATGATACATATATTTTTACTGTTTATGATGTCAATGGAGAATTTAAAACCTATCAACAAGTAGTCGATAATATCGATCGAATCGCTCCAACCGGTAACTGTACTGGAAAGATAGAAAAATATAGTACGATTCTAGAGGTTCAAGCAAGTGATAGTTTAAGTGGAGTAGCTAATTATCTATTCAAAAGTGGAATCATTTCTTATCGAACTTCATCAACTAAATACATTTTAAATTTTGCTACCAAAACAGCTAGTGTAACGATTTTTGATAAAGTTGGAAACTATCGAGAAGTTAATTGCTATATTGAAGGAGAAATTCCTAAAATTGAAAGCTTACCATTAGTTTATATCTACAATACCCATGCAGCAGAAAAATATAAAGCGATAAAAAATACTTATAATTTGCCTTCTAATATTACGGCAGCTAATTACATGTTACAATCTAAATTAAAAGGATTGGGCATTATCTCCATTGTTGAAGAACACCCGTCATATTCCAGAAGTTATAAAGATAGTCGAAAGCTTATGGAAAGTGCTAAAGCGAAAAATCCATCTTTAAAATATTTTATTGATCTCCACCGTGACTCAGTTACAGGCAAAAACTCGACGATCACCATTAAAAACAAAAGCTATGCCAGATTTTTATTTGTCATTGGCTTAGAAAATAAGAATTATAAAGCTAATAAGCAAGTAGCAGATAATTTAAGCAAAAAAATAAATAGTCTATATCCTAATTTATGTCGTGGAATATATCAAAAAAAGGGATCGGGAGTCAATGGTGTTTACAATCAGGATTTCAATAAAAATACGATGCTGATTGAAATAGGTGGTACTGATACTAATTTAAACCATGTAAATAATTCGACAGAAGTATTAGCTAAAGTCCTATATGAATACATTCGTGATAACAAAGATTAAAGCCGATAGAATATTTAGGGTTGTGATGATTGTCTTAATTGTGATTTTTGCTTCAGAAAAGTTGGGTTATTATGAAAATCAATTAGGTAACATTTTAACTTAACTTCGACAAAATTAGTAGAATAGAGTTTACATTTCATAGTTGATACTATATAATACAAAAAGAAACTGTGATATTGAGGAGTATGTTATAAAGTCTTGAAGAGAGTTAGTGATTGGTGGAAACTAATGGACGATATAGCTGAAGGTTACAATGGAGTTTAACGATTTTGTTACGTTTTACTTGCGTTAAAAGTATCAAGGGTATACATTTATGTATAAATTAAGGTGGTACCGCGATAAATTCGTCCTTATAGATAAGGAACGAGTTTTTTTTATTGGAGGTAATATGGATTTTGAAAAATGTTTAGAAGAATTTACTAGATATGTCAATAATTATAAAATGAAAAATATTAATATAAAATTAAAATATGATCATTCGATTAGAGTTATGAAATTAATGGAAAAAATTGCTACTTTCTTAGGTTTAACTCAAGAAGAGATCGATTTAGCTAAGATTATTGGATTACTTCATGATATCGGGAGATTTGAGCAATTGGCTAAGTTTAAGTCTTTTAAGGACGCCAATATGGATCATGGTGATTATGGTATCGAGGTCTTATTTCAAAATAATTTAATTCGAAATTTTATAACCAGTAGTAAATATGATCAAGTTATCAAGATGGCTATTAAATATCATAATAAGTTTAAAATTCCTGGCAATTTAAACAAAAGAAACGAATTTTATGCTAAAATAATAAGGGATGCTGATAAGATTGATATCTTCAAAGTTCTCAATCAAAAAAAGTGGAGTGGTTTTGTCAGTGCTCCTAGCAAAGAAGTCTTGGAAAAGTTCTTAAATAAAGAGACGATTGAAAATGAATTAGTTAAGAATGGAACTGATACAACTATTGCTAGAATGGCTTTTATCTACGATTTAAATTACAATGCTAGTTTTAAAGTCTTGCGTCAGACAAAATACTTGGAGAAATGGTTAGATAATATTAAAGTGGGAGATAACGAAAGAGACAATTTTGAAAAATTAAAAACAATTTTATTAAATAAATTGAAGGAAGGTGTTAAAGATGCTCGATAAAAAGTATCATCATCAGGAAGTTGAACGAGATAAATACCAATTTTGGAAAGAAAATGATTTTTTTAAAGCTGGAGACTTAACAAAAGAACCATTTTCGATGGTTATTCCGCCACCTAATGTTACTGGAAAACTTCATTTAGGACATGCCTGGAATACAACTTTACAAGATATTATTGCGCGTTACAAAAGAATGAATGGCTATGATGTTTTATGGTTACCAGGAATGGATCATGCTGGAATTGCTACCCAAAGCAAAATCGATAAAAAGCTAGTTGATCTTGGTCTTAAACCTCGTGGTTTAAGTCGAGATGAATGGCTAAAATATGCTTGGGAATGGAAAGATGAGTATGCTCATCATATTCACGAACAATGGGCTAAACTGGGACTTAGTTTAGACTATTCTAAAGAACGCTTTACTTTAGATGAAGGACTTAGCAAAGCTGTCAATGAAGTTTTTATCACTTTGTATAAAGAGGGCTTAATCTATAAAGGTGAAAAGATTATTAACTGGGATCCAGTTCTTAAAACAGCTTTATCTAATGAAGAGGTTATTTATAAAAACGTCGAAGGCTATTTTTACTATTTAAGGTATTATTTAGAAGGCAGTGATGATTATTTGCTTGTTGCAACGACGAGACCAGAGACGATCTTTGGTGATGTCGCTTTAGCTGTCAATCCAAAAGATGAAAGATATCAAAAGATGATCGGTAAAAAAGTAATTCTACCAATTGTTGGAAAGTTAATTCCGGTTATTGCTGACGATTATGCTGATCCAGGCTTTCAAACAGGAATCGTCAAGATTACGCCTGCCCACGATCCTAACGATTTTGAGGTTGGCAATCGCCACAATTTAGAGCGAGTTGTCGTTATGAACGAAGATGGAACGATGAATGAAAAGGCTGGTATCTATAATGGTCTTGATCGCTTTATTTGTCGAGAGGAATTAATTAAAGAATTATCAAAACGAGGTCTTTTAGAAAAACAGGAAAAAATGTCTCATGCTGTGGGACATTCGGAACGAACAGATGTCATGATTGAACCTTATTTATCTAGTCAATGGTTTGTTAGAATGAGTGAATTAGCTAAAACAGTACTTGAAAGACAAAATAGTGATGACAAGATTAATTTTATCCCTCATCGCTTTCTCAAAGTCTTCAAGCATTGGAATGAAATTGCTCACGACTGGTGCATTTCGCGTCAGTTATGGTGGGGGCATCGAATTCCAGCTTGGTATAAAAACGATCAAATATACGTTGGAGAGACGGCACCTGACGAGACATGGCGACAAGATAATGATGTTTTAGATACTTGGTTTTCTAGTGCTCTTTGGCCGTTTAGTACTCTAGGTTGGCCAAATAATACCTCACTTTTAGAACGATATTTTCCAACTAGTGTCTTAGTTACAGCTTATGATATCATCTTTTTCTGGGTCTGCCGCATGGCTTTTCAATCATTTCATTTTATGGATCAAAGACCATTTAACGATTGTTTAATTCACGGGTTAATCCGCGATAAAAATGGTCAGAAGATGAGTAAATCATTAGGCAATGGAATCGATCCCATGGAAGTTATTGATGAGTATGGAACAGATTCATTACGCTTCTTCTTGTCAACTTCGGTAGCCCTTGGCCAGGATTTAAGATACGACGAAGAAAAAGTCAAAGCAACCTGGAATTTTATTAATAAATTATGGAATGCTTCTCGATATGTACTAATGAAGTTAGAGGGTTTTAATGAAAAAGATTATGAACTGAAAGATTTAAAACTGGAAGATAAATGGATTTTAACAAAATTAGAAGAAACGATTAAAGAGACGGTTAAAGATATGGATAAATATCATTTCAACAATGTCGGTAAAAAATTATATACTTTTGTTTGGAATGATTTTTGTGATTGGTATATCGAATTATCAAAGCAAAACTTTGGTAAAACTACGCAAAGTGTCCTTCTTTATACCTTAACCAGTATTTTAAAACTGTTACATCCTTTTATTCCTTATGTAACAGAAGAGATTTATCAAAAGTTGCCAGTTCATGAAAAATCAATTATGATCAGTTCTTATCCTAAAGCCGAAAAAAAGTATGTTTTTAAGGAAGAAAGAGAACTATTGGATAAAGTCATTATCGATATTATTGCTATTCGAAATATGAAAAGTACCAATGAAATTCCAAAAGATAGCTATGTTATGATCGATAGTGAATTATTAAATATTTATTTATCACAATTAAAGATTGATCAGGAACATCTAATTAAAGATAAAAGAGTTGATTATTTAGCTGTCAATTATCATTCTGAATTAGTTGATTTTACTTATTTTTATCGAGGAAATAAGATCGATCAAAATAAACTGATGGAAGAGATAGAAAGTCTTAAAAATTCGATTCAAAGACGAGAAGGACTATTGGCTAACCAGAATTATGTTAGTAAGGCTCCAATAGACATTGTCGAATTAGACCGAAGTAAATTGCAGGAAGAAAAAATCAAACTAGCTAGTTTGGAAAATAAATTAGACATGTAAATTAGCGTAAAATAGGGTGTAAACTCTATTTTTCATCTTCGGATAATGCTATAATTAGAATGGGTGTTTGTAATGAAAAGTATATATAGTCTTAGCTTGGAAGACTTAGAGAATTATTTTGTTTCAATTGAGGAAAAAAAGTTTAGAGCTAGACAGGTATATGACTGGTTGTATATTAAAAGAGTCAATGATTTTAGTTTGATGACCAATCTTAAGAAAGATGTTTTAGACAAATTGACGACTGATTTTTATTTTGACAATCTTAAAATCAGTAAAAAAGAAACAGGTCAGGGTGTCGTTAAATACTTGTTTGAGCTTAATGATCAGGAGTGTGTTGAAGCCGTCTTAATGGATCATAACTATGGAAACAGTTTATGTATTTCGACTCAGGTTGGCTGTAACATGGGCTGTTTGTTTTGCGAAAGTGGTCGTCTTAAAAAAGTTAGAAATTTAGAAGTTAGTGAGTTAATTTTACAAATACTTGCGGTCGAAGAAGATATAAAGATGAGAATTAGTCATATTGTAGTAATGGGAATAGGTGAACCGTTCGATAATTACGATAATCTAACCAAGTTTATTACGATCATTAATTCTGATTTTGGGATCAACTTAGGAAGTCGACATATCACTATTTCGACCTGTGGTATCGTTCCTAAAATACTTGAGTTTGCTCATCTTAAATATCAAGTTAATTTGGCTATTAGCTTACATGCTCCAAACGATAAGTTACGAGAAAAGCTGATGCCAATTAATAAGGCTTATCCAATTAAAGAGCTAATTAAAGCTGTCAAATACTATTTAGAGCAAACTAACCGTCGGATTACCTTTGAATATATCATGATCGAAGAGGTTAATGACAGTAAAAACTTAGCGTTAGAACTTAGTCAATTACTCAAAGGAATCAATTGTTATGTCAATTTAATTCCATATAACGAAACCAACAATCCTGTTTATCGAAGAAGTAAAAATGCTCAGATCATGACATTTTATGATATACTAAAGAAAAACCAAATTAATGTGACAGTACGGCGAGAATTTGGTAGCAATGTCAGTGCTGCTTGTGGCCAACTTCGTAGTAAAAGGGAGGAAGCATGAAATCATTTTATTTAACAGATGCTGGAAAAGTAAGAGATCACAATGAAGACAGTGTCATCATTGTCAAAAATATTAAAAATGATTATTTGATGGCCGTAGCTGATGGGATGGGTGGTCACTCAGCAGGCGAAGTGGCATCTTCCATTGCAATCAGTTATCTAGGAAAACATTTTCAGGATACGTTTATTAATTTGAGTAAGATTGATGCGGTTAATTGGTTAAAAAACAGTGTCAGTGAAATAAATAGTCTAATTTTCAAGTATGTCGAAGAAAATGTCGAAAGTCGCGGGATGGGAACGACTTTAGTCGTGTCAATTGTAACGGAAGACTATGTCTTGTTTGGCAATATTGGAGACTCAAGTGGTTTTGTCATGAAAGATAATCAATTACATAAAGTAACTTATGATCATACACTGGTTAATCTGTTAGTGACAGCAGGCGAACTTACTCCTGATCAGGCCAAGGATCATCCACAGAAAAACGTTTTAATGAAAGCTCTTGGAGCTAATGATCCGATCGATATCGATATTTTTGAAATATTAAATATGGATTTTGATGCTATACTATTAGCTAGCGATGGATTAACTAATATGTTGGATGTCGAAACGATCGAAAAAGTTTTATTGAGCGAGTTGGAGATCGAAGAAAAAGTTATTAAGTTGATCAGAAAAGCTAATAATCGTGGGGGAACAGACAATATATCGATTGCCTATTTAATTAAGAATAAAGAAGGTGTTGAGTAGTGATAGTCAAAGGACAAAAGATTAATGATCGTTATGAGATCATTAAAAATATTGGCGAAGGTGGTATGGCTAATGTTTATTTAGCTCATGATGTCATTTTGGAACGCCAGGTGGCAATTAAAGTCTTAAGGGGCGATTTAGCTAACGATGAAAAGTTTGTAAGACGTTTTCAGAGGGAAGCTTTATCGGCATCTAGTTTGTCTCATCCTAATATTGTCGAAATGTACGATGTTGGAGAAGATAATGGCAATTATTACATTGTCATGGAATATGTCGATGGGAAGACACTAAAGCAGTTAATCAAAAAGCGAGGGGCTTTGACTTTGTCAGAAACCATCGATATTATGTTACAACTTACTGATGGAATCAGTCATGCTCATGACAGTTATATTATTCATCGTGATTTAAAACCACAAAATATTTTAATTCAAGAAAATGGCGAGATTAAAATTACGGACTTTGGAATTGCCATGGCTCTTAACAGTACACAGTTAACCCAAACTAATTCGGTGATGGGAAGTGTTCATTACTTGCCACCAGAACAAGCGAGTGGTAAGGGTTCGACAATTAAAAGTGATGTTTATTCGATGGGGATTTTGTTTTATGAACTATTAACGGGCAGTTTGCCCTTTAAAGGCGAAAATGCTGTCGAAATAGCTCTTAAGCATATGAAAGAACCCCTACCTTCACTTCGAGAAAAAGTTCCCTCGATTCCACAGAGTGTCGAAAATATCATTTTGAAATCGACCGCTAAAAACCCTAAAAATAGATACAGTACCGCTCATGAAATGCATGATGATCTTTTGACAGCTTTAAATAATGAACGTCTCAATGAACCAATTCATGTTTATCAATATAAGGAACATGATCAGGACGATACCAAAGTATTACCGATTATTACTGATGCTAATAAAGCCAAAGTAACTGAAGAATTAGCTCGACCTATTATCGATGAAGATATTAAAAAGGCTAATACATGGATTTGGATTTTATCTGGTATTTTTGGCTTAGCCGTCTTAGCTTTAGCCTGGATTTTTATCATTTCTCCGGCGATTAATGATATTCCCGATATTAAAATTCCTGATGTTACTAACATGACGATCGTCGATGCCGAGGAAAAATTAAAGCAAGCTGGTTTTGCCGTCAATTTGGAAGTTGAAAAAGTTGAAAGTGATAAAGTAGAGTCTGGGTTAGTTGTCAAGACTTCTCCAGCTATCGGTCGAAGTGTTAAAAAAGGTACGGAAATAACTCTCTATGAATCCTTAGGTAAAATAGCCTATATCATCGAAGATTATCTAGGTAAAAATTATATTGAAGTGAAGACAATCCTTGAAACTGTCCACAAATTAGTAGTGACGGTTGAAAAAAAGGATGTTCCTGAGGGTGAAGAAAATAAATATGATGAACAAGAAATAATCGAACAGAGTCTCGAAGAGGGAACCAAAGTAGCTGAAGGAACAAAAATAACCCTTTATATTCCAAACATTTATGAAATGTATCCCGATATGGTGGGTGAAGGTTGGACCCTTGAGGAAGTTCGTGCTTTTGCTGATAAATATGAATTAATTTTAACGGTCATCGAGCAAAAAACTAGTGAGGTTGTTCCAGGGACTTTAATTTATCAATCGCGCACGACAACAGATCGCATTATTAAAGGGGCGACTTTAAAGATAACGGTGGCCATTAAAGATGTTAGTGAAACCGAGGAAACTGATTCAACGGACAGCGAAGATTAATATGCAGGGACAAATAGTTAGAATTAACGGTAACAATTATTATCTTGAGTATCAGCATCAAATTCAGATCTGTTCTTGCCCTGGGAAATTAAAGAAAATGAGAGATTTTCCGGTGGTGGGAGATAATGTCTTATTTGACTTGGAAAAGAAAACGATTACCAAAATCTTACCGAGAACTAATTTACTGATTCGTCCTCGAGTCAGTAATCTCGATCAGGCTTTAATCATTACCAGTCTAAAAGCTCCTGACTTCTCAACTAATCTATTAGATAAACTGCTGGTTATTTTAGAGTTTAATCGAGTTAAGTCAATTATTTGTCTTTCAAAAGAAGATTTGTTAACTAAAAATGAAAAACAGGAACTCGATAAAATCATTTCTTATTATGAAAAAATCGGTTACTTGGTGATTTCCAATACTGATCTTTTGACGATTAAAAAACTATTAAAGAAGAAACTGACAGTCTTTATCGGTCAGACGGGGAGTGGTAAATCAACTTTGTTAAATAAGATCAATCCTGATTTAAATTTACGAACGAACGAGGTTTCTTTAGTGTTAGGACGAGGTCGACATACAACTACCAATATCGAGTTGTTTGAATTAGCCGAGGGAAAAGTTTTAGATACTCCCGGTTTTTCAGCCATCGATTTTATTGGAATGACCAACGAGGACATCAAAAATAATTTTATCGAATTTAGAAAATATAATTGTACTTTTAGAGACTGTGATCATCTTAACGAAAAAGATTGTCTAATTAAAAAATTAGTTGAAAATGGTACAATTCTTAAATCACGATATGAAAATTACTTAAAATTTATAAGGAGGTAAAATGAAGATAGCAGCATCTTTTCTAACCAGTAAAAATATTCCTAAAACTTTAATTAAACTAAATAACACTGATGTCGACTATATTCATGTCGATGTCATGGATGGTAAGTTTGTCAAGAATAAAACTTTATCTTTCAATGAAATGAAAAATATCTATCTCTTTACATCCAAAAGATTAGATGTCCATCTAATGGTGAAAAAACCACTAAAGTTAATTCATGAATATGCATCTCTTAATGTTGCTTATTTAACGATTCATCTAGAAATCGATGAGGATATCGATAAGTTACTCGATGTCATTAAAGGTTATGGGATTAAATGTGGCCTTTCGATAAAGCCTAAGACTGATTTGCAGCTTTTATTCAAGTATCTAGATAAGATCGATTTAGTTTTAGTAATGGCTGTCGAACCAGGTGTCGGTGGACAAGCTTTTAATGAAGAAATACTACCTAAAATTAAAGAGTTAAAAAAAGAAATTCAAACGCGAAAACTGTCAACTTTGATCAGTGTCGATGGTGGAATAAATTTAGAAAAAAGAAAATTATTGAATAATGTCGATATTTTAGTAAGTGGAAGTTACATTACTTCCGATGATGACTATCAAAAAATGATTGATACTTTAAGGTGAATTTGACTAATTCTAAATATAATATATAATAATATAGCAAGGAGTGAATTTATGACTTTGTTCGAACAATTAAAATTACTTCCTAAAATCGAATTACATGTCCATCTAGATGGGAGCGTCAGAAAAGAAGCCGCTCTATCTTTGACTAATGGGAAGTATAATATTCAAGAACTGGAAGACATGATGGTCTTAAATAGTAAGACTGCTGATTTGTCTGATTATTTGACAATGTTTGATTTTCCGATTAGTTTAATGCAGGATGAGTCATCGTTAGAATTGATTGCTACCGAGTTTGCCAAAGATTTGAAGGAAGATAATGTTATCTATGCCGAAGTTAGATTTGCACCGATGTGTCATACCAAGAAGGGGTTGTCGCAACTAAAAGTCGTCGAAAGTGTTATTAGAGGCATAAAAAAGGTCAAGGGTATAAATATCAATTTAATTCTCTGTTGTAAAAGAAATGCTAGCCAAGATGATAATCTAAAAACAGTTGAAGTTGCTAAAAAGCTCTTTCACAAGAAGGTTGTTGCGGTCGATTTAGCAGGCGACGAAATTAAATATCCGACCGAAGATTTTAAATATATTTTTGATGTACTAAAAGAAAATGACATACCCTATACGATTCATGCTGGAGAAGTCGATAATTTAGAGAGTTTGGAATCAGCAATAATGATGTCTCCAAAGCGAATTGGTCATGGCGTCATCTGTTATAAAAGTCAAAAATTGATGAATTTAATTAAAAATAATGATATCACTCTAGAGATTTGTCCTACTACTAATATTCAAACTAATATTTTTGAAAGTATCCTAGAGCATCCCATTTATCATTTGTATAAGGAAGGTATAAAGGTGACAGTTAATACCGATAATCGAACCATCTCCGATACGAATTTGCTAAATGAATACTGCAAATTGGTTAATAATTTCCCATTTACCATTCACGATATTATTGCTATGAATGTAACAGCGATCAATGCTTCATTTTTGGAAGAAAAAGAGAAGAGTAAATTATTAGCTAATTATCTAGATTTAGTAAAACAAGTCTTAGATGATTAGTTTTTATATTTAAAAATTATAAAAAGAGAAGTAAAGGAGTAGGTAGTATGGATAATAATTTAAAGCTAGTGGTGTTCAAAAACATCTTGGAATTTGGCAAAAGGGTCGATGGCCATTTGATGGGAATGTACAAAACAGATAAGAGTTTTATTATTCCAATTCAAGAAATCAGGTTCAGTAATGGCGAAGGAAAAGTTATCATCGATGAAACAGTAAGAGGTAGGGATGTCTATGTGATGTCAGATGTCTTTAATCATTCGGAAACTTATCGAATGAATGGATATATTAATCATAAGAGCCCTGATGACCATTTACAGGATATTAAGAGATTTCTTTCAGCTAAAAGGAATCAACCGGAAAAAACAACTTTGATTACACCGGCTGTCTATGGCGGTAGACAGCATAAGAGGACAGCACCGGAATCGATGGATTGTGCTGAAGCTCTTCGTGAATTAGAGGCTAAAGGAGTTCATTCCTTTATTGTTATTGATGCCCATGACCCCAATGTGGGAAGTAATGCCATCAGTAGTTCGTTTGAAAATTTTTATCCGACGAACTTGATGATTGATCAGTTTTATAATCATGAGACAATCGATTATAACAATTTAATTATTGTCAGTCCCGATGATGGAGCAAGTGCGAGAGCTAACTACTATGCCAATTTGTTAAAATGTGAAATTGGAAGCTGTAGTAAAAGACGAGATTTAACTAAAATCGTGGATGGCAAGAATCCAATTACCGAATATGAATATCGTGGTAAGGATGTCAGTGGAAAAACAGTGTTTATTGTCGACGATATGATTGCCAGTGGGGATTCAATTTTAGAGGTGGCCTATAATCTTAAAGAAAAGGGAGCTGAGAAAATTTATTTCTTTGCTACCTTCACTTTCTTTACTGAAGGAATTGAAAAGTTTAATATGGCTTATCAAAAAGGGATTTTTAATAAACTATATACAACTAATACTTCTTACTCTGGTGAAGAAGCAATACTTCAACCTTGGTTTGTACCAGTTGATTGTTCAGAGATGATTGCTCAAATCGTTTATAGTCTACATGAACACGAGCCACTTAGAAATATTCTTAATGCCAAACCTAAGTATTTAACGAAAATTTATGAAAAGAAAGGTCTAAGTTATTGACATTTAAAAAAATCGTGTGCTATAATTCTAATACTGGTATTTATTACTAGTATTTTATTGGGGCATTAGCTTAGCTGGGAGAGCGCCACGTTTGCACCGTGGAGGTCAGCGGTTCGAACCCGCTATGCTCCACCAAATTTTGAACATAAAAATTACTATTTATTTAGTGATTTTTTTATCGAAAATAAAACAACTTTTTATTAGGTAATTACGATTGACGTACAATTCAATAAATTTCTCAATCATTTAGTTGATTTAATGTAAATTAATTATTATACTATATGTAGTAAAGGAGTAAATAATGGATAATGAAGTAAAAGAAAAGACTACTAATAAAAAATTAGTTACATTAATTATAATATTAGTTTTTGTCATTCTTGGCCTTAGTAGTTATATAGTTTATGATCAATTTTTTACTAAAAATAATACAAATGAAAAAGAAACTCTATCGAAAATTGACGCCTCTAAAGATTGGGTTTATGATGCAGCTTATGAAAGTGAAGTTACAGAAACTTCGTATAAAACATCATCTGGTAGAAAATATTATTTAAAAGATATTAAAGTTCCTTATGTCAATATTGATAATAGTGCTGCCAAAACAGCTAATAATGGGCTTAAAGTAATATTTAACAATGCTATTTCGAATTATAAGTTAGGATTACAAGACAAACAAACTTATGTTGATTCTTGCAATTATTCGAGTACGATAATTGGCAATATGCTTTCTTTCGTTGTAAAATATGGGATAGGAGCAACTGCTGTAGTACGCCCGGAATATTATGCATATAATTTTGATTTAAGTACTGGAAATGTTCTAACATATCAAGAAGTATACGAGAAATTAAAATTTAATTCTTCCACAATTCAAGATAGAACGAAAACTGCTATTACAAGTTTCATGCAGGAAGAGTTAAAAAATATGAAAGCTGATAATTATCTGCCAGGGACAAACTTTGATACAGTTAATAATAAGACTTATCAAAATTATTTAGATGCTGTTAATAATAACACAATAAAATATTTTGTTGATAGCAATAATAAATTAAATATTGTTATTAAAGTGGCAACTCAAGGAGAAACAAATAATTCCAATATAATAGTAACTATCAATTAAAAGTAAATGATATGTTTCTAGAACCTAACATAAATGACTTACATTGTCGTAATTTAGCCACTAAACCAAAAGTTATTGAAAAAAAGATTAATTTTTTAATAACTCAATAAATTTTAAAGTACTGAAATTAGGAATACTATTTTTATAGTAGCATATCCTAATTTTTTATTTGGAATGGAAAGTTTAGCTTTTAATTCAAATAAATCTTTATTTTTTAACTCTTCCTGCATGAAACTTGTAATTAAAATGTTTTTATGCTATTATACCTTTCACAAAGGAAGAATTGTGAAATGAGTAATAATTTGTTGGAAGTTCTGAAAAATGAATTAATCGAGGCTTATAAATTATATACTAATGATAAATCGGAAATATCAAAAATAGCTGGCTATTTTAATCTTTCATTGCCAAGAAATCGAATTAATGATTTAGAAGTAGTTTCTTTTGATGCTCAAAAACCAAAGGTTACAATCTATGATCGAAGAGATGAAGTTACCTATACTGGTCAATATGATCGTTACAATTCCTTTCTAGATATCTGTGCTTCCGGATCGTTATGTACGACTAATGAAAAGATCTATAAATCAGGTGATGTTGTTACAGCTATACATTATTATGGAGAAAGTTTTCCTTTTCATAAAAAATTAACTTTAAAAGACGATCATTATAAACTCTCTTTCGGGATGCCCATTAGTGATGAGAAAAGTAGGAAAAAAGAACTATCGATCAGTTTGTTAGATGAACAAACATCGGAAATATATTCTAAAAGAAAAGTTATTGATTTAGCTGATCACTACATATTAGATCAATCCTGTTTTGGTAAAACCCAATATTTAAGAGTTAATAAAAACACATATACGTTAGCTGATAACTTGATTTATGTCATTGAAAGTAATGCGATTGATAATTTAAATAATATCGGAATAACTGGTTTTGGAATTCAAAGTATTGAGCCAGATATCAAAACTTTAAATCAATATTTGCCAAAAGATTTCCAGAGAGACTCATTAGATCAGAGTATTAAAAGTTGGATCGAGTTAGTTGGAACTATTCAGAATGAACATTTTAGATTGTCGATTTTTAAAACAGATCAAGAATATTTAATTTTTACTGAAAAGGAGATTCGTACTAATATTAAAACTTTAGTGGTTTATGATCAAGGGTTTAAATATCCTCACCAGCTTCCTGGACCACTTAGTTCTCATGAAATAGATTATTTGATCAGCGTCTTAAGAAGGATAATTCCTGATCAAGATTTTGCTTTTTTAGCTAGTGAAGAATTGAAAGAGTTTG
>CAZBQC010000014.1:0-20728 GCA_964494015.1 uncultured Muribaculaceae bacterium | reverse complement strand
CAGGTCAGGATTGAAAAATAGCATCCTTAACATTTAACTTTTATGTGCACCTTTTATAGTGAGGTAATTTGATGTGGAAAAAATATATATGAAGGAAGCCATTAAAGAGGCCACCAAAACAAAAAAAATTAATGATATACCAGTTGGAGCGATAATTGTTTACAACAATAAAATAATTGCTCGAGCTTATAATAAAAAAGTAATAAGTGGATCGGTTTTACATCATGCTGAATTGATAGCGATTGAAAAAGCATGTAAAAAAACTGGCGACTGGCGATTAAATGAATGCGAAATCTATGTTACATTAGAGCCTTGCCCCATGTGCGCTGGTGCTATCCAGCAAGCGCGGATAAAAAAATTAATTTATGGTGCATCAAGTAATATTAAAGGTAATTACGATTTGATCGCATCAATTTTAAATAATGAAAGTTATAATCATCGTGTTGAAATTCAAAGAAATGTTTTAGAAAAGGAGTGCTCAGAATTACTTAATCAATTTTTTGAAAATATTCGAAAATAACATTACTTTCTTGTTCCTGATAAGATATAATAAAGAAGAGTTTATTTCGGGAGGTTTATATGCAATATCAAGCTTTATATCGAAAATATCGCCCTAAAAATTTCTTAGAAGTTGTAGATCAAGAATATATTGTAAAAATATTAATAAATTCTCTAAAGAGTGAATCTATTTCTCATGCTTATATTTTTTCTGGACCAAGAGGTACTGGAAAAACAACTCTGGCTAAACTTTTAGCAAAAAGTGTTAATTGCTTGAATTTAAAAGATGGTTTATTATGTGATACTTGCGAAAGTTGTTTGTCAATAAATGGTAATTATAATATGGATGTTATTGAAATGGATGCAGCATCCAATAACAGTGTCGATGAAATTCGTGAGTTGCGTTCAAAAGTTAGTTTAGTTCCGGCAAGTTCTAAATATAAGATTTATATTATCGACGAAGTACACATGTTGACCACAAGTGCTTTTAATGCTTTGTTAAAAACTTTAGAAGAACCACCAAAACATGTGATTTTTATTTTAGCAACGACCGAATTACATAAAGTTCCTTCAACTATTTTATCGCGATGTCAATGTTTTGAATTTAGAAGAATAAGCTTAGATAATTTGTTTAAAAAATTACGCCAAGTTGCAGATTTAGAAAAAATTTCTGTTGATAACGAAGTTTTAAAGGAAATTGCTCTTTATTCTGAAGGAGGTATGCGTGATGCCTTAGGAATGCTAGATAAATTATCATCTTATACATCTGAAAAAATTGATCTAAATTATTTCCTGAGTTTAAATAATTTGGTCTCCAACCAGGAATTAGAAAGTTTTATTGAAGAAATTTTTCGAGTTAATAATAAATATATAATTGAAAAGTTATCAATGTACGAGGCGAGCGGAATAGATATTCTGAAGTTTATTGAGCGATTAATTTATAAACTTCGTGACATGATTACAGATCAATATATTAATTCAAAAAGAGAGTCTATAAAAGAGAAGTTTTTAACTGATTTGGCATTGAGTTTAAATGATTGTTACATTAAGATGCATAATTCAATTTCACCTAAAATTATCTTAGAGTTAGAACTTTTGCTATTTATGAGTAAGATAACTAATTGTAATTCTGCAGTAAGAGATGATAGTACCGATAGTCAAAAAGAAAAAGATGTAGGAAATGCAAAACAATTAAAACAAATGTTCGACCAAGTAAATAAAGAGACCAGAGTTAACAACGCCTTTGCCAAAGCTGATAAAGAAATACTGAATAACCTGAAAATAAAATGGAATGATTCGTTGCAGGAGTTTGTTTTAGATAGTAATTATGGGGCAGCTGCTTGCATCTTAATTGATTCGATTCCAAGAGTTGCCAGTGATGAATATTTAATTGTTTCAGTAAAATATGGTTCAATATTAGAAAATATTAATTTCGATCTGAATCTTTTTCAAGAGTTAGTTGAGGAAGTCTTTAAGAAAAAATTTAAGTTAGCTCTAATAACTGAGTCAGAATGGGATAAAGCAAGAGAACAGTTTATTAAAAAGAAAAAAAGTGGAGAAGAATATATCTATCAAGAAGAAAAAATTGATGATTCTGTCAAAAAAGCTGTAAGTTATGGTAAAATTAATCATAGGGATGACTCTAATCTAACCGAAATAATTAATTTAGTTGGTGAAGATGTCGTCGAAATAGAATAGGAGATAATTATGAATATTCAAGCTTTAATGAAACAAGCAAAAAGTTTACAAACAGATATGATGAAGGCACAGGAAGAAATAAATAAAATGGTATTTACAGGAGAGAGTTCACTTGTCAAAGTAATAATTAATGGTCAAAAGATTGTTCAAAAAATTGAAATTAAAAAAGATCAAAATATTGGAATAGATGAAATCGAAATGCTTGAAGATATGATTTTATTAGCTTTTAATAATGCTCTATTGCAAGTTGATAAGGTTGTCGAAGAAAAAATGGGAAGATTTAATAATAACTTTCCCGGTTTATTTTAGAGATATTTATGTATCCAAGAAGTATAAACAATTTAATTGAAGCCTTTAAATACTTGCCGGGAGTTGGAGAAAAGACCGCTGAAAGATTGTCTTTCTTTTTAATTAATATGGATGAAAGTAAAATTAATTTTTTTGCTGACAGTATTAAAAATATTAAAGAGAGAATTCATTATTGTCCAATTTGTCATAATTTTACTGAAGATAAAATTTGCAATATATGTGGAGATAAAGAGAGAGACAATGAATTGCTTTGTGTGGTTGAGGATCCCAGAACCATTTTTTTAATTGAAAGATTAGGTACATTCATAGGGAAATATCATGTTTTAAATGGATTAATTTCTCCAATAGATGGTATTAATCCAGAAGATATTAAAATCGATAAGTTAATTGATCGAATTAAAAAAGAAAAATTTAAAGAAATAATACTGGCTGTTAAACCTAGTATTGAAGGAGAAACAACTTCTTTATACATTAAGACCGTTTTAGATGGAATGGATGTCAAAGTAACAAGGATTGCCAGTGGTATCCCACTTGGAGCAGACATTGAATACATTGATTCTTTAACCTTGGAAAGAGCTTTATTGGAACGTAGAGAGATATCATAATTGTTGAATCCCTTCATATTATTAAGTGAATGGAGGGGACAAGGTGAAAAAGGTTTACAGTATTATCAGAAAACTGATTTTTGGAGCTTTTATTTTATACGGATATAATATGATTGCAACTAATTTTAATTTGATTATACCGATTAATTTAATTACGATCCCGTTAGTTGGTCTTTTGGGAATTCCAGCTTTATTTTCTTTAATTTTATTATTTGTTATTATGTTTTGAGGTGGTAAAATGTTGGAAAAATATCAAACTAAATATGGAGATTTTGTAAACTATATTAATCAATCGATAATTAAGAACAAAATGATATCTCATGCTTATTTATTGGTTGTGCAAAATAATGATGAAATTAAACGTTTAATCATTGATTTTGCTAAGGTTATCCTTTGTCCTCACGAATTAAAAGGCTGTGAAAATTGTAATATTTGTAATTTAATAGATAATAATAGCTATGGTGAGTTGGTGATAATCGAACCAGATGGTTTGATGGTAAAAAAGGAACAATTGAGAAATTTACAAGATACTTTTATCAGTAAATCCTTGAATAATCGAAGAGTTTATATTATTTTTGGAGCGGACAAGTTAAATGCTAGTTCAGGTAATTCTATTTTAAAGTTTTTAGAGGAGCCCATGGATAATATTACAGCTATTTTAGTCTGTGAAAACTATTTAAATGTACTTAAAACCATCACTTCTCGTTGTTTAGTTATAAATATTCATTGTAATGATAATGAAAAGTTAGATTTTGCTCTCGAGGAAAATTTGAAAATTTTGGGTTTTATTACTAAACTTGAAAATTTACGCGAAGATACTTTAGCTTTTATAAATGAATTTCTAACAGATGCCAGCGATCGTCAGTTATTAGATAAAAGACTAGATACTATGCTTAGGATATATCAACAGGTTTTAGACTATAAAAGTGGCAAGTTAAAAGGCCACGATGATCATCTGGTAAAAATTGTCAATAGCAATGATTTGCCAACAATAATTAAAAAAATAAATGTTTTATGTGACATAAAGAAAAAATTAAAGTATAATGTTAATGTAAATTTATTGATGGACAAGTTGATAATTGATTTATCGAGTTGTTAGTTATTTAGAAAGGTAGTTTAAGGATAAGGATGATTTATGTATAGAGTAGTGGGAATATCTTTTAATGAGACAAGTAAAATATATTATTTTGATCCTTTGGATCTTAAATTACAAAGAGGAGATTACGTCATTGTCGAAACTGAAAAGGGTCTTCAGTTTGGAACAGTGTTGACCAATATTAAAGAAGTAAGTGAAGAAGACATATTATTGCCTTTGAAACCAATTTTACGTTTAGCAACAGGGATTGATATTGAAAAAAGAAAAGAAAATTCTAAAGAAGAAAAAAAGGCTTTGGAAACAGCTAAAAGGATTGTTAAAAATTTAAATTTGGAGATGCGGCTACTAAATGCCTCTTATAATTTTGATCGTCGTCAGTTATTATTCAATTTTTTAGCCGATGAAAGGATAGATTTTCGAGAATTAGCCAGAGAATTAGCTAAAATATACAGAACAAGAATTGAACTTCGTCAAATTGGAGTTCGTGATAAAGCCAAAGAAGTTGGTGGTTTAGGACCTTGTGGTAGATTTTTGTGTTGTAATAGCTTTTTGACGGATTTAAATAGTGTCACGATTAACATGGCTAAAAATCAGTATATTGCGCTTAATCCTACTAAAATAAATGGAGCCTGCGGTAGGTTGTTGTGCTGTTTAGGATATGAAGATGAATTTTACACGGAAGCCAAAAGAGATCTACCTGAAATAGGAGAATTTGTTGAAAAGGATAGGATTAAAGGTCGCGTTATCTCAATAAATATCTTCAATAAAAAATATAAATTAGAAACTGAAAATAATGAGATAGTAGAATTGGAAGTTGCCAAAAGTGAAAGTATTAAATGATCTAGTTGGATATCAAAATCTAAGAATATTTCAGGATACAGATTGGTTTAAATTTTCATTAGAGTCAGTGTTACTACCTAATTTTGTTACAGTTAAAGTTGGCACAAAAAATATTTTAGACCTATGTACAGGAAATGCTCCCATACCATTGATTTTATCAACTAAAACTAAAGCTAAAATATATGGTGTCGAAATTCAAGAAAAAGTTTGCGATTTAGCAAAAGAATCAGTAATTTTAAATAACTTATCTGAACAAATTACAATTTTAAATCAAGACATTAAAAATCTTGGTGTTAACTTCCCTATAAATTACTTTGATATTATTACAGTTAATCCTCCGTACTTTAAATATTCTTTGGATTCCAATATCAACGCTAATGTAGAAAAATCAGTTGCTCGGCATGAAATAAATTTATGTTTAGAAGATATTATTAAGATTGCTAAAAAGTTTTTAAAGAATAATGGAATTTTGGGGATGGTTCATCGAACTGATCGGTTAGTAGAGATTCTCTTTCTTTTAAAGGACTATCGTCTTGAACCAAAGAGGCTGCAGTTTATTCATTCAAAGGATAATAAAGAATCAGATTTATTTTTAATTGAAGCCAAAAAAGATGGTAAACCAGGGTTAAAAGTCTTAAAGCCATTAATTATATATAATCAAGATAATACTTATCGTAATGAATTTACAGAAATTTTTAAAAGTTAGTAGGTGATAATATGAAACTAATTGTAGGACTAGGTAATCCAGGAAAAGAATTTAAAAATACTCGTCACAATATGGGGTTTGTTTTTTTAGATGATTATGTTAACTATAAAAAACTTTCTAAATATAAAAGTAAATTTAATGGATTATACACCGAATTTGTTAATAATGGCGAGAGAGTTATTTTGCTAAAACCACAGATGTACATTAATTTATCAGGCAGAGTTATTCAAAAGTATTTAGATTATTTTAATATCGATATCGATGATCTTTTAGTTATTCATGACGATTTGGATATTGAGTTTGGAAAGTATAAAGTAAAAGCTTCCGGAAGTAGTGCCGGACATAATGGTCTTAAAGACATTGAATCATCTTTAAATAGTCAAAATTATAAGCGATTAAAGATTGGAATTTCGAGGCTTGCTGAATTTGATATGCGAGATTATGTTTTGAGTAAGTTTAGTAAAGATGATCAAAAGATTATTGAAAATTTAAAATTAACGGTTAGAGAAATAATTGATGATTTTTTAAATGTTTCTTTTTCACAAGTTATGAATAAGTACAACTAGTGGGTGATAAGATGAATATTTTCAATAAAATTATTAAGGTGGAAGAAGAAAAAAACATCGGGGTGTCTGGAGTAACCGATGAGTTTTTTTGTGCTTATCTAAATAAAATTTATGAACAAGAAAGGACTAACATCCTAGTAGTAACCTCAAATCTTTACGAAGCTAATAATTTAGTTAATATTTTATCCGGTTATAATGATTGTACTTTATTATTTCCAATGGATGATTTTATAACCAGTACCAGCATCGCTGTCAGTCCAGATTTACTTACTAAAAGACTTGAAACTATTAATGAAATTATGACAGGTAATCATAAGATTATTGTCACTCATCTATTAGGTTACTTAAGATTTTTACCGACTCCTAGTGTTTATCGAAAAAATATTATCGAACTAAAAAAGGGAGATAACTATGATCTTGAAAAATTAAGAACAGATTTTTTTAATATCGGTTACAAAAAAGAGGTAATTGTCACTAAGACCGGTGAGGTTGGAATCAGAGGATTCATCATCGACTTTTTTGAAATTAGTGAAGAGTATCCATGTCGTATCGAATTTTTTGGTGATACGATCGAATCGATTCGCTATTTTGATCCAGATACTCAAAAATCGATCAAAGAGCTTGATGGCATTACGGTTAAACCTAATACGGAGTTTTTATTAAAAAAATATGACTCTGATATCGAAAAAAATCAAAAAAATTTGCCTTTAGTTTCTCAAGAAGTAGCTAATATTCAAGACTATTTATCGCCTATCTTGACAGTCTATCGTGATTTTAATCAAATAAATTTAGTTAACACTAATCTTATAAGTGAGATATTCGAATACAATCGTACTGTCGATAAAGATTTCACTTCTAAATACATGTTTGATCTAGATGAAATAAAAGATAAAAAAGCCATGTACTATATGACAATCAACAATTTATCAGGGAATTTGCCGATCAAAAAGAATCTTGATTTTAAGATTAAAACCATACCAGAATTTAAGGAAAATATCGAGCTGATTACTAATTTTCTAAAAGAAAATTTAAGTTTAAATAAAACGATAGTTATCTGCCTCAAAGACTATCAAATTAAGAATTTTCTTAAAAATATTAATTTGCCACACCATATTACAAATTTAGACAGTATCTATGAAAATTCACTTAACATCGTCAAGTATAATTTAGCTAAAGGATTCATTTATAACAATTATGTCTTTGTCTCTGAAAAAGAGTTATTTAATATTAAAGTACCGAGTAATAATTTTAAAACTAGTTATAAATACAGTTCTAAAGTAAAAGATCTTCATAAGTTAAGCATTGGAGATTATGTAGTTCACGAAGTACATGGAATTGGTATTTATAATGGTATCAATACTTTGATGGTCGATAATTTAAAAAAAGATTATCTAGAGTTATTGTATGCTAGCAATGACAAGTTATATATTCCTGTCGAGCGGATGACTAATATTAGTAAGTATTCTGCCAAAGAAGGAGTCTTGCCAAAGATAAGTCGCTTAGGGGGAACTGATTGGGAAAAAACTAAAGAGCGAGTTAAAAGTAAGGTTAAAGATATTGCTCAACAATTAATTAAATTATATTCTGAAAGAGAATCTAAAAAAGGTTTTGCTTTCAGTGAAGATACTTTGTATCAAAAACAGTTTGAAGAGGAATTTGAATTTCAACCAACTAAAGATCAACTTCTTGCCATCGATCAAATAAAAGCTGATATGGAGTCATCAAAACCGATGGATCGATTACTTTGTGGCGATGTTGGTTATGGTAAAACAGAAGTTGCTTTTCGCGCTATTTTTAAAGCAATTATGGATTCTAAACAAGTTCTTTATTTGTGTCCAACCACCATTCTATCGATTCAGCAATATCAAAATGCCTTAGTTAGATTTAGAAACTATCCAATTAATATTGCGATATTAAATCGATTTGTATCGAAGCAAGAAGTTAATAAAACTCTTTCTAATCTTAGGGAAGGTAAAGTAGATTTAGTAATTGGGACGCATCGTTTGTTAAGTGATGATGTCAAACCCAAAGATTTGGGTTTATTGATAATTGACGAAGAACAAAGATTTGGAGTTTTGCACAAAGAGAAAATTAAACAATATAAAAGTAATGTCGATGTTCTAACTTTGACAGCGACACCAATTCCTAGAACTTTACAAATGTCATTAATTGGAATTAGAAGCTTATCGATGATTGAAACTCCTCCCATCAATCGTTATCCAATTCAGACTTATGTTATCGAAGAGAATGAACAGATTATTAAAGATGCTATCTATAAGGAAATGTCTAGAAAAGGACAAATCTTCATTTTATACAATCGAATTAGTAATATTGAAGAGTTTAATTACAAAATACAATTACTAGTACCAGAAGTTAGAATTGTCTATGTTCATGGACAAATGAGTAAGGATTCAATAGAGAATAAGATGCTTGATTTTATTAATTATCGCTACGATATTTTAATTTGTACGACGATAATTGAGACAGGAATTGATATTGCTAATGTCAATACTTTGATTGTCATCGATGCTGATCATTTTGGGCTTAGTCAGTTGTATCAAATTAGAGGTCGAGTAGGTAGAAGTGATCGCATTGCTTATGCCTATTTAATGTATAAAACCAATCGAATTTTAGGGGAAGTAGCAGCCAAGAGATTAAATGCCATTAAAGAATTTACAGAACTTGGTAGTGGGTTCTCGATTGCTAACCGTGATCTGTCAATTAGGGGAGCAGGGGATGTTTTGGGTAGTGAACAAGCTGGTTTCATTGATACGGTTGGCATTGATTTATACCTAAAGATTTTAAATAATGAAATCAGGAGTTTAAAAGGTGAGGAGATAGAAGGAGATAACGATCTAGATCTTAAACCATTGTTGAATGTCGAAACACATATACCTAATTTATATACTGATGATACTGATCTAAAGATTGAAATTCATCAGTTGATAAATAAAATTGATTCGTATGAAAAATTGATGAATATAAAAGAAGAGTTAGAAGATCGTTTTGGCAAGTTAAGTGAATCAATAATTATTTATATGCATGAGGAATGGTTTGAAAAATTGGCCGAAAAATTAAAAATAGAAAAGATCCTTCAAACTAAAAAGGAAATTGAAATAATTTTAAACAATGATCTAACTAATAAAATCGATGGTGAAAGGTTATTTTATGAGGTTTATAAGATTAGTCCAATGTTTAAGTTAAAGTTTAAACATAACAAAGTAAGCATAATTTTAGAAACATCAAAATTAGTAAAACACTATATTTATTATTTGATAGATTTACTTAAGTTATTGTCCAGCTTGACTAATACTGCAAATACTGATATTCTTAATTAATAATAGAGAGGAAATATCAATGAATGAGGAATTGAATAAGCAGTTTGCAGTAAAAAACGATGCAATTTTTAAGAATAAATTAGTTGTTGATATTAATAATAACAGCGAATCATTGGTTTTAACATTGAATAATCTATTAAATTTAATGTTTGAAGATGCTCAAGGTAAATTACAAGAGATCTTTGAAAGTATTATTTACAAAGAAAATATTCAATTATATATAGATAAAATAAGAAAAATTTTTTTCCCCAAACTAGAAGAGATTCTTCTTTATAAAAAGAATAAATTATTAAACTTTGTCGATCATTTTGATATCGGTTCAATAAAGGTTAGTAGCTATCAAGAACAGATAAAGACTGTCAACGATCAAGTATTTAGTGAAATTGATACCTTGTATCAAAATCATGTTGATCACATAATTCTTGAAATTAACGAATTGAAAACTAATCAATTTCTTTATGAACGGTATACTGATTTCTATCAAAGATTTAAGAATTTACTTAAAGAAAAGATTAAAATGCAGTTTTTTGATCGTGATAACAACTTAATTAATAATTTCAATGAATCTTATAATAAATATATTAATATTAATAAAAATACCATCGATAAATACTGAATACAAGTAAAAAGCTTGTATTTTTTTTGAATTAATAGTTAATTTAAAGTTAATTATAATAATGAATTCATAAGATATGGAAATAATTTCCAAAGGTATTGTTGATGTAAATAGTTTAAAATATATATAGAGTTAATTATTGCGAATATTATCTTAAATTTTGGAAAAAATATTTAAGTGAAAAGAGGAATTATATGAAGGCAACTGGCTTAGTAAGACGAATAGATGATTTGGGTAGAGTTGTTATTCCTAAAGAAACGAGACGTTCCCTTAGAATAAAATCCGGAGAACCATTGGAGATTTTTGTCGACGAGGAAATGATTATTTTAAAAAAATATTCTTCAATGAATGGATTAGAGAATTTAGCTCAAAACTATGTCGACGCTATTTATACTTTGACGAAACATAATGTTGTAATTACCGATCGTGATAACATTATTGCCGTCGGTGGAACTTTAAAAAAGAAATATGCCGGCAAATTAGTCAGTAAATATATCGAGAGTTTAATTAATAATCGGAAAAATTTTTTGCAAAGAGAAAAACACGCGATCGAAATTAGTGTCGATGATAAGGAAGAAGCTTCTTTTGCCGTCAGTACTATTATCGTCAATGGTGATGCCATCGGATTAATGATTATTCTATCATTAGATTCTTTATTAACTGAAACCGAAGAAAAAATTTTAAATATAGCTACCAATTTTCTTGGTAAAAGCATCGAAGAATAATTGTAACTGTAAAATGGCAATGTAAAGTTTTCTTAAAACAATGAGAAAATCATCATCTGCCTTTTTTGTATGTTATAATATAGGAGTAGTTAGTTGTATGTTCTGTACTTAGTAGTGGAAGTTAAACTGGTACGAAAGGAAGAAAGTATGACTAAGCTTTTTAGTAAAGAAGTTTTGTGCTCTATCTTAGTATTTGTCCTAGTGATTCTTCTCTTGGGGATAGATATTAATAAGCCGCTAGATAGAACATATTTTATAATTATTTTGGCTTGTTTTATAAATTATTTAATTCGAAAGAGATATTATTAAAATAATATCTTTTTTAAAAAGGAGAATCTATGTTTATCGACACTCACTTTCATTTATCAAAAGAAGATAATATTAAAGAAATAGTTGATACTGCTAAGGAAGATGGAATAAATCTCTTAATTGTATCCGGTTGTGATAAATTAGGAATTAAGGTGGCAATCACTGCGATTGACAAATATGAAAATATCTATGCTACTGTCGGTTATCATCCTAGTGAAACTGATTTTGTCAAAGAAGAGGATTTATTAATTTTAGAAAAATTAATTCTCAATAATAAGAAAATTGTTGGTTTAGGAGAAATTGGTCTAGATTATCACTATGAAAATATTGATCGAGAAAAGCAAAAAGCTTTGTTTATCAAACAATTAAATCTGGCTAGTAAATTAAAGGTTCCAGTAGTAATTCACAGTAGAGATGCTTTCCACGATACTTTAGAGATTTTATCGAGATATCAATTGAAGGGAATTATGCATTGTTTCAGTGGAAGTAGAGAAAATGCTCTATCGTATCTTAATTTGGGATATCTTCTTGGAATAGGAGGAGTCGTAACCTTTAAAAACAGTAAATTGTCTGAAGTTTTAAAGGGGATTTCGCTTAATAATTTGGTTCTTGAAACGGACAGCCCGTATTTATCTCCCATTCGTGGAGAAACAAATTCACCAAAAAATGTTAAATTAGTTGCAAAAAAATTAGCAGAAATATATAATATAAGTATAGACGATGTAGCAAAAATTACCAGTAGAAATGCTTCTCTTTTGTTTGACTTGGGTGCTAAATAATGTTAGCATAATTAATTACAAATGAGGTGAATTTGTTGAAAAAAAAGCAAAAAATATATAGTAGGTATCTATTTACTGTATTATTTATTACTTGTTTGATGTGGATTATTGCGATTGGAAATGAAAAAAACGTTATTGTTTCCGATAACATTAATTCTGTTAAATCTATCGAGGTTGCTCATTTTGTCTACAAATATAATAATATCTTAAATGAAATAAAGCCTAAGTTTGTCAATAATATGAAAGAAGCAAAAGCTTTAGGTGAAAAAGATCCAATTTATTTTATGGGAACAATTACTGGCTACGGTCCTGATTGTGAAGGATGCCTTGGTAAAGTCTATTGTTCTCCTTGGCCATACGTTACCAATGGTAATATCTATTATCAGGATAATGTTTATGGAAAAGTTAGAATTGTGGCAGCTGATTATGCCATCCCTTGTGGTTCAATTGTTAAAATTAGCAATTTTGATCAAGAAGACATTTTTGCCATTGTCTTAGATCGAGGTAGTTCCATAGTTGGTAACACGATGGATTTGCTTTATAATAATGAAGCGGAAACAAAAGTAATTGGCAGACAGTATAACATTAAATTTGAAATAAAAAGGTGGGGATGGTAGATTATCATCCTTTTTATTTTATTGATACTAATTCTTATTTGTGTTATTATTTAAATATAAAATAAGGAGGTGATATCTTGGTTCGTAAAAACAAGGGTCGTTGGTTTTTCTCGATCTTTAGCGGCATTGTCTTAGTTGTAATGACTATAGGGATCTCATTTGCCTTCTATTATTACAGTATTATGGGAACAAAAGATAATGTTGTTACGGCTGGAATAATTGATTTTATCTATACCGAATCTACTAATGGATTGACGATTTTAAACTCTGCTCCAATGGCTGATGATGTTGGTAAAGTTTTACAAACTAATGTGAATCAGGGTATTACTCAAGGTTATTTTGATTTCTCGATTGTTGCTTCCTCATCTCAAAGTAAAAGTTTTAGTTATGAAATATACATGACACCTGATGCGACGAACACTTTAGCAACCGAATATGTAAAAATCTATTTGACCAACACTTCTAACAGTCCCTATTCTGAGTATAGTGGTACTGTTCCAACTTTTAGCAGTTTGTCAACTTCAACAGTTGATGCTAATTCTAAAATCTTATATTCTGGAACATATAATGGTACTTACTTATTACAAACATTTAGATTACGAATGTGGATAAAGGATACTTATTTATTAGGTAACTACAGTCAGTTTTTTAAATCGAAAATTTTTGTCAAAGCCATCGCATAATTGCTTGAAAAACTTTTAATATTATGTTACTATGATAATAGTGGAGGTATATCCGATGTACGAAAATGAAAGTGCTGATTACAGATTAGTAAAAAAATCTGGGGCTGTTAAACAAGTTATTGCAGCTTTATTAGGTGTTGGATTATTAGTAATTTCAGTGATTGGAGCAACGTTCGCTTTTTTTACCTATAGTAAAGTAGGTACAAAGGACAATGTTATTTCGACCGGAGCGATTTCTTTCTCTTATGATGAAGGAGCTTCTGGTTTGACTCTGACTAACTCCTTTCCAGTGACCGATGTTGTAGGTTCAGCAGGAACAGCCTATCAATTTACTGTTTCTGGTTCTCGTACTGGAGCGGCATCGATTGGTTATACTATATCAGCTGTAGTTGGCGATGCAATTAGTGGTAAAACGCGATTTTCCGATAGTTTAGTAAAGCTTTATTTGACTGGTTCGGGAAGTAATGGAACGTTGGCAAGTTTTCCAGCCGCGGCGATTTCTAGTTTACCTCTTACTCTTGGAAGTGGAACAATCACAAGTGCGTCGAGTACCACGCACACTTATCAAGTTAGAATGTGGATCAGTGATGCTGTGGCTATATCTGATACTGATGTTTCCATTTCTGGAAAGACAGTTATAACGACTTCGACCTTTGCCAGTTTGTATTACTCCATTAAGATTAATGTCACCGCTACGTCGACATAGTGTTAAGTGTTGATAATTATGAAAGGTTGTTAAATGGAAAATGTAAATAATAATAATAGTAAAAAAATAGTTTTGTTGATTATTGCTGTTGGTATATTAATTGTAGCAGTTGTCGGTGTTACTTTTGCCTTTTTTACTTATAGTAAAATTGGTACTAAAGATAACAAGATTGAAACAGGTACTATTAGTTTCGTGTACTTAGAAGGTGCAAGTGGTTTAACTCTAACAAATATGTTTCCAATGACCGATGCTGTTGGCGAGATCCAAGCTTCGAAGTATACTTTTTCGGTTTCTGGACAAAGGACGGGTAGTGGAATTATTAACTATACTGTGAAGGCAAATGCTGGTAGTGTTATTTCTGGTAAAACGGCTATTAGTAATGGTTTAGTCCATATGAAGTTAACAGGTAGTGGTACTGGTGCTGGATCGTTTTCAACAGCGGCTGTTCCGACTTTTCCAGCTACAATAGCGACTGGATCAATTAATAGTACGAGCGAAATTACTCATACTTATGATTTAAGAATGTGGATCAGTGATGCTGTAGTTATATCGGATACAGACACTTCAATCGAAGGTAAAACCATATTTACAACGACTGATTATGAAAAATTGTATTTTTCGATGAGAATTGATGTTTCGGCTCTTTCTACATAGTATTAAAATGATTTCATCTATCAATAGGAGGGCGGCATATGAACAATAAAAATTTAGTAATTAGTATTTTAGGAGTCTTGCTTTTACTAGCATCTGTAATTGGAGCAACTTTTGCTTTTTTTTCGTATAATAAAATTGGAACAAAAGATAACACCATTACGACAGGATCACTTAGCTTCAATTATTTAGAAGGTGAAAATGCTCTCCTGATCGAGAATATGTTTCCGATGTCAGATGAGGATGGAATGGTCTTAACAGGTGGAACTAATACTTTTACTTTTACGATCAGCGGTTACTCTTCTTGGGCGGCTGTTCAATATACTATTGTCGCTCTTCAAGGAGGAACAATATCTGGCAAGACTAGATTAGGTGACGGCTATATAAAAGCTTATTTGACAGGAGTTTCTTCTTCCGGAACTGGAGTGGCACCTACATATGGGCCAGAGTTACTTACCGATATAGACGATGGACAGACGATTGGCGAAGGATCAATTACTGGTGGAACAACGGATACTCCAATTGTTCATACTTATACCTATCGAATGTGGGTCAGCGATGATCTTTACATCTCCAATACGGAAACATCTATTTCAGGGAAAACAGTTATTACTGGAGATGACTATTCAAATAAATACTACACTGTTAATATAAAAGTATTTACTGAGTAATTAAACATTATAAAATATAGTCATTTTATGATGTTTTTTGTTTTTTCTTGGCAATTGAATTGTTTATAAGTCTGTGTTAAAATATTTATGATAGTAATAGGGAGGAAAAATATATGAGCACTAGTTTTAAACAGATATTAATGTCGGTAATTGGCATTGCTATTTTAGTTGTAGCAATCATTGGAATCTCTTTTGCTTTTTTTAATTATAATCAAGTTGCGTCAAATAATATTACAAATAGTTCAGTGACGATTAGTTATAGAGAAATAGGAAGTGGAGTTTCGGTGATTAATTTCACACCTTCGACGGATGATAAAGGTTTAATGTTAACAGAAAATCGTTATGAATTTACAGTGATTGGAAATACCGATAGTAACTGTGGTTTATATTATGTGGTAACAGTTGTTCCTCAAGTTGTATCAGATAAAATAATGTTAGATAACAAAGAAATAAGTTATGCTTTATATGAGAAAGGGTCGGTTGTCCCAACTAAAGCCGATGGGTCTTTGGCTACAATCATGACCAAAGATGGATTACTAATTGGTAAAAAAGTAAATAATAAAGTTATTGGCGAGGAACTAATTTCATATTTTATCAATGGTAACTTCGATAATATTTCCTTAAATCGTAGTGGATCTAGGACTTATGTATTGCAGTTATGGGTAAATGATACAGTAAAAATAACTAACGATAAGATAACGACAGCGACTAATACTTATACCCTTGATGATTACAACAACAATAAACTTGCTTATTCGTTAAAACTACTAGTTTCCGGTTATACAGAGCTCAAGAAAAGATAAATCTAAAAATTGTTGCGAATAAAAAAGTCAAAAGATGAGGATTTGTTTCTTTTGACTTTTTATATTCAATTCTGATTGTAAAAAAATTTGAATTATGATATTATTTATAATATGGAGGAGTAGAATGAGCAATGTTTCTGGTTATTCAAAAAAGATTAAACAAGATGAACCAAATCACAAACTAAGAATATTGTTCGTTATTATAACCATATTATTATTTTTAAGCATAATTGGTTTTTCCTTTTCCATTCTTTGGTATGGTTTTAACTGGGAGAAAGAGTTACCAGATGATAAAACTGATATGGTTTATTCGTATGTTGAATCAAACGCTATTGGCAATGGTATTGCCATCGAAAATGCTTTTCCAATCTCTGACTCGGAAGGTAAAATACTAACTGGTCAAAATTATACTTTTAATTTTACAGTTACTTTTTATCCAAAAAGCTTGAATGGAACTTATCAAATAGCTGCGGTTAAAACTGATGATAGTACACTTCCTGATGATGCAGTCAAGTTATATTTAACATCTAAATCATCTTCTAATGGTGTCGAAAGAGAAATAAGCAATTCGATTAGTCAAGATGGAGATGTTAAAAATTATAGTGAATACAAAAAGATTAGTCTTGCCAATATTAATGGAGCAATCTTGTTTAGTGAAAAGGTGACTCGCGAATTAATTAATAATCACAACAAATATTTTACTTTGAGAATGTGGCTTGACGAAGATGTTAATTTTGATTCTAGTATTAGCAATAAAGCTTTTAAAGTAAAGGTTAATTTCTATGGTTTGATTGAATAAAGAGGGATAAAGATGACATGAATAAAAGGTGGAAATTAAAATCAAATATTAAAGAGGCGTTGCATTTTATTGCATCAGTCTTTATGTATTCTATTTTTTCGCTGTTAATATTAATTGGTGTAGTTATTGCATTATATGTAATTGATTTGAAGAAGAATGCTGCCCAAGGCGAAACGAGAGCTCCTTTATATTCGGCATATGTAATCGTCAGTCAAAGTATGGAACCGACGATCAAAGTTAAGGATACAGTTATTACAAAACGTTTAGATCCTTCTAAATATAAGGTCAAAAATGTCATAACTTTTGTTTCAACAGATAGTCGATTCTACGGAATAACAATTACCCATCGAATTAAAGAGATTGTTAAATTAAGTAATAACAAATTAGCTTTTCGAACTAAAGGTGATAATAACAATGCAGCCGATGATACATTAGTTGACGAAGATCATGTCATTGGTAAAGTAATATTTAAAATACCGATGTTAGGATATATTCAAGAGTTTTTAACTAGATCTTATGGTTGGATTATTGCTGTCGTCATACCATGTTTAGCAATTATAATTTATGACGTGATAAAGTTATTTAAATCATTAACCAGAAAACAAGGTTATAGAAAAACTAGGTCGACTTATATTAATGATCAATATATAAGGAGAAATTAGGGAGGAAAATTATATGAATGATATGAAAGAATTCTTCTTAGAATACTTGCGAGTAATTATTAACACGATTCTTGGATTAATCTTTGCCTTTGCAGCTTTTTATCTAATTATGAATTACTATCATTACACTGAAATTAGAAGGACCTTTTATAAGGGAAGTGATGATGTAAGTTATAATGGAATGACTACTAAAATCGAGGAAATTAAAAGGATTGCCGAAGCTTATAAATACGAGGACTATAAAGGAACATATGAGAAAGAAATTATCGATACATTAAACACTAATGTTAAAAAGTGTTTAACTATTATGGAAAGTTCTTCTTTATATAAATTGACTGGCGGAAGATATATCAATGTTAAAGATACTTATCAATTAGCTAGTGATTTTGAAAACAAGGTTATAAATAAATGTCTGGTTTTAGAGTTTAATTGGATTATCGATGAAAACAATAAAGATTTAGAGGCAGGTTATCTTAAGGATATAAGACCTTATGTCAAAAGCCTTATCAATTCTATTTCACGCAATATTACGACGATCAAAAATCAAGTTTTAAACAATAGTAGTTATTACTTCAATACTAATACTGCTTCTTCAACGGTTTGGGACGTAAATAGAAACTCTTATCAAATGTTAGTGGATTCTAATATGGATGTTTTAGATTTTACTTTAATGTTAGCTAATTATACTAAGGGTGGTGAGATTAATGAATAAAACTTTTAATGCTTTGTTTTTAATTTTAAAAGTCTTAATGTTGTTTGGAACAATGATTTTAACTTTATATATTATGTATTACATGTATCAAAGGTTAGAAAAAGATATCACTGGAATTATACCTACACTCTTGCCATACGCAATATTACTGATTTTATTTGCTATTAATTTTATTGCTCGTCAGAAATCAGTAAATAGAAATATTTTCTATAACATTGTCTGTTGTGTCGTTTTGTCATTTATTCTATTTGCTTGTTATCGTGCCATTTATGATGACTTTATGATTCTTAAACAAAAACTAGGTTATAGTATTAACTTTAATTATTTTGCAGATTTAATTCCAGTCATTAGAGTATTATTATATGGTTTATGTTTAACTAATTTTTTACTCATGTTTGATCGAAAAAAGGAGTCTAAATTAAAAATACAATAATTTATTAAAAAGGAGATGATAGAGCAAAATGATTAGATCTGATTCTAATAGTAGTTTTAAAGATAAAGTATTTAAGATTATCAGAAGGGATGTCTTTATAACATTTCTTTCTGTTCTTGGGGTATCTTTAATTCTATTAGGAAACTCTTATGCTTTATTTACTTCTTTTAATACTAGTAAAGAATATAATGCTATCAATATCGGTACTTTAAAAATGGAATATACTGATGTAGATGTTAATAAATCACTTAATTTAACAGATAGCTTGCCAATGACTGATGCGGATGGATTAAAGACAAAAGGCTACCGATTTAGTTTAACTAACGATGGAACATTAGCAACTAAATATGCAATTAGATTAGTTGATGACAATGATTTAATTAAGATCGATGAGTGTGCTGATAAGTTGTTACCTAAAAACTTTATTAAGGTGAGTATCGACAATTCGGTACCAGTTCTTCTAAGTAGTCTTAAGGAAGCGGATTATACTTTAATCGAAGGAACACTTCAGCCTGGAGAAAAGATTGTCTATTCACTAAAAGCTTGGCTGGATATTGAAAGTGATAATACTATTTTTAACAAGCATTATCATGGGAAGCTATTAATTGAAGGATTAAGAGATGACTTACAGAGTCCGTTGGGATTAGTAAAAGATCTTTTATTAGACGCTACTAGGATTGGGGAACAGGCTAGTATCGTCAGTAATGACAGCGAGCAGATATTTATTGCTGGATCAAATCCCAATAATTATTTATGGTATAGTGGTAAGTTATGGCGAGTAATTTCAATCGATAACAATGGCTATGCTAAATTAGTGACAGATGAGATAATAACCGTTATTCCCTATGGTAAGAACAATCAAGAATTTACTGATACGTATGCTTACGATTGGTTAAATAGTGTTTTTTATCCATCTCTTAAAGAAACTGATAAGTATCTAGTTGACTATAATTATAGTGTTGACAAAACGACCAGTTTGGAAAAACCCGGCGGTAATAAAAAAAATTTCAAGGTTGGTTTACTGCATCCTTATGAATACAGCATGACTAATAAAAATGGAAATTATTTAAACATTAAAATGAATTATGCCTTACTTTCATATCAGACAAATAATAATATTTGGATGATTAATGGAAGTGGAGAGTTAAAAAATCAAAACAGTCTTTTATATATTGGAATTCGACCGGTTGTTAATTTCAATAATGATGTTGCCATTATCAGTGGTGATGGAACTAAAACTAATCCTTATCGCTTGAAAGGTGATAATGAAAAGTACTTTGCTAACTTACCACTTAATAGCCGTATAAGTGGTGAGTATGTCAGCTATAATGGTCTTTTATTTCGTATTGTTACAATTAAAGATAGTAATACAAAGCTAGTTTCTGTCAATAATGTAGCTGTTTCCAAATTTGATGATTATGTCAGCAATTATAATAAGTCGACAGATATTCAGGGATACTTGAATAATTCGTGGCTCTCTTCTTTAGATTCTAATTATTCGTCGATGCTAACCGAAGGCAGCATCAATAATGGCAATGTCCAATTAGGAAGTAGCTATAAAACATCTCAGAATACTAGTTTTCAAGCTTCTGTCGGTTTGCTGACAGTCGGTGATCTTTTTTCAAGTTGGATAAGCGAAAGTACTTCTTTAGGAACCTCATTTTATTTAGCTAATAATGTAACTGACGGACGAGTTCCTACGATCACCAACAGTAATTCTCTAAACGAAATTGGCATTTCAGTTTCAACCGGAGTTAGAGTTGTAGTCTATTTAAAAAGTAATGTCATTATAACTTCTGGTCTTGGAACAGTTACCAGTCCTTTTCAAATTGTTTCTGAATAAGAAATAAATTTTTAAAAAACATTGCTTTTTTAAAATAAATATTATATCATTATATTGAGCAGG
>CAZBQC010000013.1:0-21122 GCA_964494015.1 uncultured Muribaculaceae bacterium | reverse complement strand
TACTAATGCAAATATGAATAATCCAAATACCCAAGGTAATGTAGTTTATACTAATGCAAATATGAATAATCCAAATACCCAAGATAATGTAGTTTATACTAATACAAATATGAATAATCAGCAATTTATAAAAAAAAGTAATAATGATGAAATAATATAATTAAAAAGCAGAAATGCTTTTTTCTTTGTATTTTTATATAAAATATTCATATTCATTATTCAATAACATAAATTTAAATAGAATGAATGGAGAGAATTAAATGGAAAAATATGAAATAATTAAAAATATTGCTGAGAGAACGGGTGGAGATATCTATTTAGGAGTAGTAGGAGCCGTTCGAACAGGTAAAAGTACCTTTATTAAGAAGGTAATTGAAAACTTGGTAATTCCTAATATTATCGACGAGTATGAGAGAAAGAGAGTTCTTGACGAGGTTCCACAAAGTGCTGCTGGTAAGACGATTATGACGACTGAACCGAAGTTTGTACCGAGCAATGCAGCTAAAATTGCTATCGATGATTTTACTTGCAATATCAGATTGATCGATTGTGTCGGTTATATGATCGATAATGCTAAAGGTAGTGAAGATGAGAATGGTCCAAGGATGGTTAAGACACCTTGGTATGAAGAAAAGATACCTTTTGTCGAAGCAGCTGAAATTGGAACGGAAAAAGTTATTAGAGATCACTCGACGATTGGGATTGTCGTCACCACTGATGGCTCGATTGGAGATTTTTCGAGAAATGACTATATTGAGGCTGAAAACAGGGTTATTTCGGAACTTAAAGAAATTGGTAAACCTTTTATCGTCCTACTAAATTCAATGCATCCAACAATTCAAGAAACTCAAAAAATAGCCGATAAAATTAGAGATGAACATGGAGTTATAGTTATTCCGATCAGTATTGAAACGATGAACGAAAAAGAAATGTACGATATTTTAAGAGAAGCTTTATATGAATTCCCAGTCTTAGAAGTTAAAGTAAATATGCCTGAATGGATCAGTGTTTTAAATCATGATCATCCATTAAAGCAAACTTATATTGATAAGATTAAAGAGAGTGTCGTCGAAGTCAATAAACTAAGAGATGTCGAAAATATTACCGATCACTTTACGACTTGTGAGGAAATTTCTAAATCTTACTTATCAAATATTAATCCAGCCACCGGCGAAGTGACAGTTACGATCGAAGCACCAAACAGCTTATATAATAAAGTACTTAATGATATTATTAAGATCGATGTCACTAATCGAGCGGAATTATTATCGCTATTTCAAGAATTTAATACCGCTAAAAACGAGTATGATCAAATAAAATATGCTTTAAAAATGGTCAAACAAACTGGTTACGGAGTAGCATCTCCGACTTTAGCCGATATGAAATTAGGAACACCAGAGATTACCAAACAGGGTAACAGATTCGGTGTCAAGTTAAAAGCGACAGCCCCATCGATTCATATGATTAGAGTCGATGTCAATTCAACCTTTGAACCGATTATCGGCAGTGAAATTCAAAGTAAAGAACTAATCAATTATTTAATGAAAGATTATGAAACGACACCACAAAATATTTGGAAAAGTGAAATTTTTGGACGAAGTCTCGATGTTATCGTCCAGGAAGGTATTCAATCAAAAATAGCCTTAATGCCTGAAAATATTCGATATAAACTACAGCAAACTCTAAGTAAGATTGTCAACAGAGGTTCTGGTAATTTAATAGCTATCGTTTTATAAAAAATAAATATAAAAATACTAAGATTCCCTTATTCTAATATAGAAGAGGGAATTTTTATTTTAACTATCTTAATTTCCCAAAATGTATTTACAATCAGGGATTATTGCGATATAATGTAAACATAATAGGAAAGTGAGGTTTTATGAAAGAAGATTATCGAAAGTCGTTTTTTCAAATACTTATTGTTGTAGCGCTAATAATAGCGAACCTAGTGGCTTTAAAAGTTGGAGAAGTATATGGATTGATCATATATGCTAGTGTCTGTGTCTATCCATTGACCTATTTAGGGGTTTCTGTCCTAAATGATTTTTATGGAAGGAAGACGGCTCTTAAGAGTTCTCTAATGGCAATTGTTTTTCAATTACTAGTACTAATACCTTATTATTTAGTAATTAAAATGCCAGTTCAAAGTCTTGTCTATGATTTTTCAGGAGAAGTTGAAACAGTCTTTGCCTTTGATAGTTCGATAGTAGTTTCGTCGTTGATTGCTTTTACTGTCGGGCAATTAGTTAATATTTACATCTTTGACTTCATGAAGAAAAATTCATATAAAATGTTAGGTGCAGCACTAGGTATCTTATTTGGTTTGATAGTTGATGGCATCATCTTTACTTTATTGGCTGGATGGGGTATGCCACAATATGCCATGATTACTAGAATATACAGTCAAATAACATCTTCTGTCTTTGCTACCGTAATTCTATCGATTTTATTTGCACTTAGTATTTATTATCCTTATTTTAGAAGAAAAAAGAGGACTGTAAATCACGATAAAAGAGAAGATAATGATGTCAGTAAAAAGAAAGTCGTAAAGAAAAACACTAAAAGATAATAAATATATTGATTTTAGTTTTAAAACATGCTATTTTATATATGTAAGCATATGATGTGCTTAATAAGAATGGGAGGTATATTGAAATGAAAAAAGCAGAATTAATTGAAGCAGTTGCTACAAAAGCTGGTTTAACAAAAGCTGATGCTGGACGCGCTGTTGATGCTTTATTCGAAGTTGTTACAAAGGCTTTAAAAGGTGGTAGTAAAGTACCAGTAATAGGGTTCGGAACATTTGCTGTATCAAAAAGAGCAGCACGTGAAGGACGTAATCCTCGTACTGGAGCACCAGTTAAAATTGCTGCTAGAAAAGCTGTTACATTTAAAGCTGGCAGCCAACTAAAAGAAGCAGTTAACTAAAAAGTTTTTACTTTTTAGTTTTTTTTTGCTATAATTTTCTGTAGGAGGATGTTATGTTAGAAGCATCGTTAAGTTTGTTAGAGATATTTGAAAACAATGGCTATCAAGCTTATATTGTCGGTGGTTTTGTCAGAGACCATCTCTTGAAAAAATCAACTAATGATGTCGATATTTGTACTGACGCGACTCCTAAAGAAATTAAAGAAATCTTTGATACTATTAGGCTTCCAAAAGAAAACTATGGTTCAGTTACTTTAATATATAAGAATATTCGTTTTGAAATAACAACTTTTCGACGAGAAATATTTTATGTTAATAATCGAAAACCGGAAAAAATTGAATACATTGATGATTTATTAGAGGATTTAAAACGAAGAGACTTTACAATCAATACGATCTGTATGGATAAAAGTGGCAAAATTATCGATTTATTAGATGGGCAGGTAGATCTTGCTAAAGGGGAAATCAATACGGTTGGCAACAGTTATAGTAAATTTAATGAAGATGCTCTTAGAATTCTAAGAGCTATTAGGTTTGTGACCATTTTAGATTTTAAACTAGGAACAGAAACGAAAGAAGCTATTATCAAAACTAAGCACTTATTAAAAAATATTTCTTACCAACGTAAAAAAGAGGAGTTAGATAAGATTTTTACTAGTAAAAATATTAAGTATGGTATCAGTTTATTAAAGGAACTAGGATTAGATAAAGAATTAGAATTAACTAATTTAGAAAAGGTTAATATTTATGATGACTTGATAGGAATATGGAGTATTCTTAATGTCACCGATATCTATCCTTTTACCAATAATGAACATGAACTGATTAAAAATATTAATGAAGCTCTTAAGTTAGATAATCGTGATCCTTTAGTTTTATATAAATATGGATTATATGTTAATCAGGTAGCAGCATCGATTAAAGGCATCAACAAAGTAGATATCAGTATTAGATACAATGATTTGATTATTAAAAGAAAAAGTGATATCAATATTTCAGCTCAGGAGATATTATCTTTATTGAAAGTTTCTCCAAGTGCTGTTTTAAGAAAAATTTATGAAGATTTAGAGGAAAAAATATTAACTAAAAAACTAGATAATATCAAAGAGGTATTGAGTAATTATATTTTAGCTAATTATAAATAATGATTAAAGGAGGTGTTTGGATGAAAAGTGGTAAATTATTAAATATTTTTAAACAGGGTTATGTCGTTATCCCTCTTTATATTTATAAATATTTGGATCATTTTAAGGTTAACAGTGATGAATTTTTCTTTTTGATGTATCTTTATAATCTTGGTGAAGAATTTGTTTTTGATCCAAACAAAATCAGTCATGATTTAGGTCTTGATCTAAAGAAAGTAATGCTCTATATTACTAAACTTACTGATTTAAATCTAATTAGTGTCAATGTTCGTAAAAATGATCGAAATATTACCGAAGAGTATTTGTCGTTAGCGTCTTTTTATAGCAAGTTATCGTTATTAATGATGGATGACATCAATAGTAAAGAAGAGTCTAGTTCGACCATTTATGAAGTAATTGAGCAAGAGTTTGGAAGAACTTTATCGCCGATGGAATATGAAATCATTAAAGCTTGGTTAGATAATGGTGTCAATGAAGATTTGATTAAAGAGGCTCTCAAAGAAAGTGTCTACAATGGTGTCAGTAATTTAAGATATGTCGATAAAATTTTATTTGAATGGAATAAAAAAGGTTATAAGACGAAGGAAGATGTTTTAAATAATAAAAGTAAACCTAAAGAAAGTGTTGAAGTATTTAACTACAATTGGTTAGAGGATGATGAAGAAGAGTAGTATTTTATCGATTGAAAATTATTTAGAAAAACTAATTCCTGATCCTAAATGTGAATTAAATTATCATAAGGATTATGAATTATTGTTGGCAATAGTTTTGAGTGCTCAAACTACCGATAAAAGAGTCAACAGTGTCACCAAAATCTTGTTTGATAAATATGATAGTTTAGAAAAATTAAGCAAAGTTAACGTAGAAGAGATCAGTGAAATTATTAAATCGATTGGAACCTTTCGCAAGAAGAGTCAGTTTATTAAGGAAATAACCAGAATCTTATTAGAGGATTATCAGGGAGTAGTGCCTAATGATCGAAATCTTTTAATTAAATTGCCGGGAGTTGGGAGAAAGACCGCTAATGTTTTTCTTGGAGTCTTTTATAACATTCCGGCTATTGCTGTCGATACTCATGTCAATAGAGTAAGCAAAAGATTATATTTGGCAAGTGAAAAGGATGACGTCTATCAGGTGGAAAAGAAATTAATGAAGTTTTTTCCTAAAGGCAAATGGATTTCGATGCATCATCGACTAGTTTTATTTGGAAGATATTATTGTAAAAGTATTAATCCCAAGTGTGAGACTTGCGAATTAAAAAGTATTTGTCGCTATCAGAATAGTAAATGCAAATAAAGACTAGTGAAGTGATACTGATAATAATAGATGGAGTATATAGATATATGTACTTTCGTTATATTTTATGACTTATTTAAATTGCAATAAGGGCCAATATTTGTTATAGTATGTATGGTGATTATGATGAAAAAAATTTATCTAATCGGTTTACTGTCTTTAGTATTTGATCGACTTACGAAGTTCCTTGTAATCTTTTTTTTAAAACCGGTTGAATCTATTAAAGTAATCCCTAATTTTTTTTCTTTAACCTATGTTGAAAATCTAGGAGCTGGTTTTGGCATTCTCCAAAACCAGACTCTTCTTTTAGTACTTGTTTCGGGAATAACCTTGATTATTTTAAACAATTATTTAAAAACAAATAAATCCTTGTCAAACCTAGAAGTAATATCGTATGGTTTAATAATCGGTGGGATTATTGGAAATTTAATCGATCGAATTATTTATAAGTATGTTATTGATTTTTTAAGTTTTAAGATTTTTACTTATGAATTTCCAGTTTTTAATGTTGCTGATTCCTCTTTAGTAATAGGAGTAATCATCTTAATTATTTATATTGTAAGGGGTGAGATAAATGATCGAAGTAAAAGATAGTGTTGGACAAAGATTAGATGTTTATCTAACCAACGAATTAAAAATTAGTCGCAGTAAAGTTCAAAAGTTAATTAAGAATGAACAGGTATTAGTAAATGATGAGATTGAAGATGCTAATTATCGAATGGTCTTAGGGGATAAGATTTTAATTAGTGATGCTTTGAATGAGAAGGTTAAGATAATTAAAGAGGATCTTCCTCTCGATATTGTTTTTGAAGATGATTATCTCTTAGTGATTAACAAAAAAAGCGGAATGGTTGTTCATCCGGCTCCAGGAAACTACACTGGTACTTTAGTTAATGCTCTTTTATACAAATATGATCTAACTCTTGGCGATAATCTTCGCCCTGGAATTGTCCACCGAATTGATAAAGATACCAGTGGTCTAATTTTAGTAGCTAAAGATGAAAAGACCAGAGTCTTGCTCAGTGACATGATTAAAAAAAGAGAAGTCGAAAGAATCTATGTTACTTTAGTTGAAGGTGTTATCAATCATGAAACTGGAACGGTGGATGCACCGATTGGAAGAGATACTAAAAATCGTGAGAAAATGACTGTAACCGATATTAATAGCAAAGAGGCCATCACTCATTTTAAAGTCTTAAAAAGATTTAAAGATCATACTTTAATCGAGTGTAAACTAGATACGGGAAGAACTCATCAAATTAGAGTTCATATGGCTTACATTAAGCATCCGATCGTCAATGATCCAGTTTATAATAAAAAGACTTTTAATGATTTTGGTCAACTTTTACATGCTAAAAAGTTATCTTTTTGTCATCCAATAACTCAAGAAAAATTATCTTTTGAGGTCGAACTTCCTGAAGAATTTATCAAAATAATGAATCAAATAACTGAATAATAATTAATGTTAAATATTTGCATAATCTAATAAAGATGTTGTTAGAAAGGACTTTTTGATATGAAGAAATTATTAATATTTTTGTTTTTAATTGCGGTCGCAGTAACAGTTTATTTTAGTTTAAAAAATCAATCTAATAACAAAAAAGAAGTTACTCAAAATATTGATTACATTGATTATAGTACCTATAACATTCAAACAGAAAAAGCGCTGATTGATCGTTATACCATCTATGGGACTTATTTAAATATTGGCGGTAATATTAATATCGTTGAAACTAGTATCAAAAAAGTACAATTAGTTTTGATCAATTTAGAAAATAAAGAAGTAACTTATGATTTATTTTTTACTGTTAAAGACAAAGTTTTAGATTTTAAGACAAGTCAATATATTAATGATGGTATTAATTTAGAAAAGATAAATATTGGTAATTATGATTTATTGGTAAAGATCGTTTTAGAAGATGAGCGTAATAATTATTATTTACTAGAAAATCAGACTAATTATGATAAAACTACTTACTATACTTTAACTAAGGATAATTCCAATAAAGAAATTAAAATTAAATTTATCAGTGATAAGATTGATCGATTAAATATGCAGGTTACTAAAGCTAAACTACCTGAAGAAGTTTATGATCTTGTCATCGATGCTGGTCATGGTGGTGATGATTGGGGTACGACAGGTGGTAAATATTATGAAAAAGATCTTACTCTTGACTATGCTAAAAGTTTGAAAGATGTTATTGAAGAGGAATTGGGATATAAGGTAAAGTTAACGAGAAGTACTGATGAAACGATTTCAAATTACAATGAAAATGGAAGAGTTGATCGAATCAATAGTTCGAAGGCGAAATATAATTTGTCGATTCATTTGAATAATACTGGTAGTAATTATTATAGTGGAGGATTGGAAATATATGCTCCGTTTGGTGCTAAATTAGATTTTGCTAGCAAATTAGCTACTAACATTGTCAATTCTACAGGAATTAATTATTCGAATAACAATCATTGGAGAGTAAGTAATGGAGTATATGTTAGAACTCTTGACTCTACTGACATCAAAGATATTAAGATGAATGCTGCTAAAGAAGGACACGAACCATATAGTATCAAAGAGAATACGACCTATTACTATATTATTCGTGAAACTGGCGGAATAAACACCAATGCTTATGTCGATGGTCGAAGCCAAAAAAATGGTGAAAATTTATTTTATTTAGACAACATTGGAGTAGAAAGCTATTTATTAGAACTAGGATATATGAATAATGCTAGTAATTTAAAAAGTCTTTTAAATAACAAAGAAAAGTATCTTAAAGGTATTGTTATGGCTTTAAAGCAACAATTAATAGGTGAATAATGGAAAAAACAAAGGATAATTACCAAGAAGGTTTAACTAGTAAAGAAATTAAACAACGAATTAAGAAGAAATTAGTAAATTATGATATCGATATTAAGACTAAGAGTATTGTCAAGATTATTTTTGATAATTTCTTTACCATGTTTAATTTTCTTAATTTGTGTTTAGGATTATTAATTATTTTTGTCGAGTCATACAAAAATTTACTCTTTTTAGGTGGAGTTTTTTTCAATTTAGTTATCGGTATCATCTACGAAGTAAACGCCAAAAGAATTATCGATCGGTTATCAATTATCCATAGTACTAAAGTTAAAGTTATTAGGGATGGAATTGAAAAATCAATCAGAGTAGGAGAAATAGTTTTAGATGAGATCATTCACTATAAAAATGGCAATCAAATTGTCGTCGATTCAATAATTATTAGTGGTGAATGCGAAGTAAATGAAGCTTTGATTACTGGAGAGTCAGATTTAGTCTATAAAAAAGAAGGGGATACGCTTCTATCAGGAAGTTTCATAGCCGGTGGACAATGCTATAGTAGATGTATTCATATTGGTAAGAATAATTATCATTACATGATTACTAAAAATTCTCGTTGTATTAAAAAGGTTGAATCTGAAATAATGAGATCTTTAAATAAAATCTTACAGGTTGTAGCGATTTTAATTATACCACTTGGCAGTATTTTGTTTTATCAACAGTTTAATATCCCTAACAACAATTTTACAGTGGCTGTTGTCAATACGGTAGCAGCTTTGGTAGGAATGATACCGGAAGGCTTGATTCTTTTGACTAGTATTGTCTTAGCGATTGGGATTATTCGTTTATCGAAGTACAATGCCTTGGTTCAGGAATTATATGCGATTGAAATGCTAGCGAGAATCAATGTTTTGTGCTTGGATAAAACTGGGACCATAACTAAGGGAAAAATGCAGGTCGACAAGATTATTCCTTATCAAAGTGATTATGATTTACCTAAAATTCTCTCTAACATTGGCTATTATTTGGAAGATGATAATGCTACTATTAAGGCTATCCGTGATGAGTTTAATCTTGATCACAGCTTTACTCCCAAAAAGATAGTTCCTTTTTCGTCGAGTAGAAAATACTCAGGAATTACCTTTAAAGAAGGAACTTTTATTTTAGGAGCACCAGATGTTCTTTTGAAGGATACGTCTAAAATTAATCGTGATCTTCAAACTTATCAAGGAAACAGGATTGTTTTACTAGGATTTTCTAAGGAAAGTTTCAGCGATTTTGATTTACCTGATCATATTTCAGTTCTTGGTTTAATCATCATTAAAGATATCATTAAAAAGGATGCTAAAGAAATATTGGAGTTTTTTAAAAACAATGATGTGATCTTAAAGATTATTTCTGGAGATAGCACCAAGACCGTTTCGAATATTGCTCGAGAAGTTGGCTTTGTCAATTATGATAAATGTATCGATGGAAGAGAAATTGTCAATAATAACCTTGAAAGCATCGTTAATAAGTATCATATTTTTGGGCGAGTTAAACCTGAAGTCAAGCAGCAGATTATTGAACAACTACGAAAAAGTGGTTATATTGTAGCCATGGTAGGAGATGGAGTAAACGATGTTTTAGCTTTGGCTACTGCTAATTGTGGAATTGCCATGAAAGGCGATAATGCTTCAAGTTATGTTTCTAAAGTAGTACTGCTCGATGGTAATTTCTCTTCGATGCCTAAAATCGTTTTAGAAGGGCGAAGAATTATCAATAACCTCGAGCGATCAGCGACCTTATTTTTGAATAAAACCTTCTATTCTATCATGTTATCGATTTTGTTTATCTTTATTAATAAACAATACCCCTTTATTCCAATTCAACTGACTTTAACCAGCAGTTTAACGATTGGAATACCAGCTTTTGTTTTAGCCTTTACTCCCAATCATGAAAGAATCAAGGGGAACTTTCTTAAAAATATTGTGGTCAATTCGATTCCCAGCTCTGTGGTCGTCGTCATTAATATTGCTTTAATTTTATTCATCTCTGGTTTCATGAATTTTAGTCAGCAAGAGTTATCGACCCTAGCAGTCATGATGAATGGCTTTATTGGTTTTAGGTTATTATATAAAATCTCTTGGCCTTTTGATTTAGTGAAGGGAATTCTCTTTTTATCTCTGTCGACAACTTTTGTTCTATCGCTTCTCTTCTTGAGAGATTTCTTTAGTTTTTCTTACATCACATTAGAGATGTTGACAGTTGGAATCTTGCTAATGTTTATGTCGTTACTTCTTTATAAAATCCTCGATAAAATAATTGCCAAAGTGACAAATTAAAAATCTAATACTTCAAAATTATATATTTTAGTGATATAATTAATAATTAGGAGGTTTACTATGAACGATGAAATTTTAGATATTAATACAAGTAACAAAATTAGTGTTTTAGATAGATATGGTGAGAACTTTACAGCTAGAAACTATGTTACTAATCCAGCTATTGGTCGAGATGAAGAAATTCGTCAGTTAATTATCATTCTTTTAACTCCCGAAAAATCTGCTATTCTTGTTGGTAAACCTGGTATTGGTAAAACTTCAATCGTCGAAGGACTAGGATATAAGATTAAGAATAATGATGTACCAGATGCTTTAAAAGGCTATACCATTATTAAGTTGAACACAGCTTCCTTAATGGGAGAAATGCCTGGAACAAGCGAGAGTAAGATTCAATTATTACTCGATGAGATTAAAACCAAATCCAAAATGATTCTATTTATTGATGAGGTTCATACTCTAATTGGTAATAATGCTCAAGGTAATTTGGACTTTGCTAATATTTTTAAGCCGGGGTTAGATCGTGGTAATATTAAATTGATCGGAGCGACAACATCGGAAGAATATGATCGCTACATTTTACGTGATAAAGCCTTTGTAAGACGTTTCCAAAAGATTGAAGTTTTGGAACCGACTAAGCAGCAGACCATCGAGATTTTGATGGGAACTATTCCTAAGATTGAAAAGCAAACTGGGGCGAAGATGAAATATACTAATTTTATTCAATCTAAAATCGCTGCTTTTATCGTCGATATTACTAGTGAATATAAAAGAGTTTACGAAATTTCAGCTAGGTATCCAGATATAGCCCTTACTTTATTGACTCAAGCCTTTTCGACCGCTGTTTTTGAAAATCGTCAAGTAGTAACGATTAAAGATGTTTATAAAGCTATTCAAAATAGTCGAAATATCTATCCCGATGTCATTAGAAAAGAATTAATACGTTTCAATAATGAGTTTAAAGATCTCTTCCGTGAAGAGACTGATCAACTGTTGAAAGAAGATGATGTTATCTAATGAAAAGAGCTATTAAAAAAATTTCTTGGATTAAAGTTCTTTATTATATGAGAATTATGGCTAGTATTTTGCTAATGATTTTGTTAATCTTGTTAATACCTAACATCTTATCCTGTGGCTGGGAAGGGACTGTTTTTATAATTTTTTATATAATTTTTACTGGCTTTAATTTTTATACTATTCTATCGAAGAAAAAGAGTTTTCAGCAAAGCTTTTCCTATAATTTATTAAATATTGGTCTATCTGTCTATACGTTTTTTATCTGGGCCAGAGTTTATCTCGATAAAAGGATTAATTTGCCATTGATTTATGAAATAAATTTATCTTACTTTAAAAATAATTATTTAATCTTGAGTACTATTATTTTAGGAATTGTCTTTCATTCCTTGATTTTGAATAGTGAAAAATAACTAAATAGTTATTTTTTTTTAGGCCTTAACCTATTCCATAGTAGACTAATTACATAGAATAAGTTAGGAGGAAAAGATGAATAATTATAATGATTTTAATTATCAGGATTTTGATCAATATCCTAATATGCGTTTAAATAATGTCAAAGTTCCAACTAACCAGCCCAATTTAAGTCAGAGTAACTTACCTGGTTTGGCTGGCAATTCAGATTTGGCTACTCCATATGTTTCTTATACACGTGGCAATTTATTTAATGACTTGTACAGTGAATATCAAAACTATCAGCCAGCTCCTTTGACACCTCGTAGTGAAAGAGAAGATTTATTGCTAACAATTAATCAGTTAACTTTTGCTGCTCGTGAATTAAACTTATATTTAGATACCCATCCAGATGATTTAAATATGCTTAATTTATTTAACAAGTATCGTGAATTGGCTGATACAGCTATTCAGGAATACGAAAATAAATATGCACCATTCACAGTTAGTAGTGATTACATGAAAGAAATTCCATTCAACTGGGTGGCTGATCCTTGGCCATGGGAATGGGAAGGGGGAAACTAAAATGTGGGCATATGAAAAAAGATTACAATATCCAGTCAACGTCACTAAAAAAGATTTAAATATGGCAAAACAACTAGTTACTCAATATGGTGGATCAAATGGTGAATTAGCAGCGGCTCTTCGTTATTTGAATCAAAGATATACGATGCCAGACAATCGTGGGAAAGCTCTTCTTAATGACATTGGGAATGAGGAGTTAGCACATATCGAAATAATTTCAACGATGATCTATCAGTTACTTCGAGGAGCAACTACTGAAGAATTGAAAGCAGCAGGACTGGCTGGACACTATGCTGAACATGGAAGATCAGTTTTCCCAACTGATGCTTCAGGAGTACCTTTCACGGTTGCTTACTTTGCAGCGACTGGTGACCCGATCGCTGACTTGACAGAAGATATGGCAGCTGAGCAAAAGGCTCGAGCAGTATACGAGAATCTGATCGATCTAACCAATGATCCAGCTGTTATTGCACCACTATTATGGTTGCGACAAAGAGAAATTGTTCACTTCCAGAGATTTAAAGAGCTATTAGAAAGCTATCAGATGTTAGGATATGAATAATAAATAACAAAAAAACTATGAAGATCATAGTTTTATTTGTTTAAAACGTGAATTCTAGGTTTAATTGTTTTATAATCGGGTTCATAAGTACTAGGTTTCTTAGGAAGTGTGCATAAAAATTTCAACTGACTCATAATTTCCGATGGCAAGTTGGTTCTTCTATATAATTGTGAGTGAACAATTTGATTGTTACAACTTAGAAACAAACCATAAATAGTTCTGATATCTTCGATGGTTAAATTTTTTGGAAAATCAAGACAACATAATGCTTCTTCCAAGTTAATAATTGGTGTGATGATAAAAGAAGGAACCGTTTCAATTCTAGGCTTTAATTTTTCAATTTCATAATCTGGTGAACAATATAAGAAGTCATCATTTGTATATTGACTATTAACTGCCAACAACATTTTCCGACAAGTTAATAACTCATTAGTGTCTTTTTTTATTTTTACTAACCTTCCAGCATAGATATTATTTCTTTCGCCGACATAAATATTATTTTCCATCATTTAAAACTCCTTTGTGTTTAAGTATTTTAAAGCATTTTTATTAAAAAATCAAGATGTTTTTGTTTATTTTATCAATTAAAAATGTTATAATTATGACTGGAAATGGTGCATTATTCTAGTCGATACATTGTTACGAAGACGAGCTTAAAAATTCGTTAAAGAGCATATCTATGAAGCTTCTGGTGCTTGCTTTAGACGCCCAGTTTAGGGTGGGGGCTGGAAAGAAGAAATCATGGGAGACCATAATGGCATATGGATGTTAACCCATTTTTTCGTGGAGACCTAATTCTGTGAGTAATTACGGCTTAGGAGTAAACCTATCTCGAAGTGAAAGCTTTGAATAGTGTAGCTCGACTTGAGTGAATATAGGGAATAGAGACAGCTCATAACTTTGGTGTACATCAAATGAAGAGTATTGCTACTTGAAACTATATTTGCAAAAAAGTCATAGTAATGGGGGTATTGTCGAGGAAAACTCCTAGGATGTTTCTTAACATAGGATTGCAGTTTGTACTAAGTGGTAATCAAGTCATAGTACTGGTGACAGGCTATTTATTTTTTTAAAGGGTAACTGCTTATTGGTAACGATAAGTAAAAATAAGGGAAATCTAACTTGACCTAAGACGGAAGATTTACTATGTTAAGACCATTTCCAAGATGAGGAATTATATGATGAAGTTTAGAAATAGATATGTACGTAAGATTTTAAAGAAAGAGCTTTTGCTTAAGAAAAGTATCGATTATCGATGGGTAGTTTTAATTATCATCTCAGCCTTTTTAATTTCGATGGTCTTTTCACTATTTTCAGAAACGATTATTGCCAATGTCAACTCTATTTTTGGTACTGTTGTTATTATTTTGTTTATTATTTTGGGAATTGTTTCGGATATGATTGGAATATCAGTGACAGTAGGAGACTTTAAAACTTTTAATTCGATGGCTACTAAAAAGATTAAGGGTGCTAAAACAGCCATTAAATTGATGAAGAATGCCAGTAAAGTATCGAGTTTTTTTAATGATGTCATCGGCGATATTTGTGGAATTATTTCGGGTTCAGCCGGAGTGACTATCGCTTTAAATCTAGCTCAAAAATATGATTTTAATATCTTTTACTCGACTTTGATCATTACCAGTTTAATTGCCGCTTTAACTATTGGAGGTAAAGCGATTGGTAAGAATTTAGCGATGAATAAGAGTCATGTTATTCTCTATCGTTTTGCCAGGATTATAAGTCCTTTTATCAAATAGTTTTTAAGGATAAGATTATATTCTAAAATAGCTCGTCCTCTCGTATAATTAACGGGAGGATTTTCTTGTGTATAATAATTTATCTAGTTTAAATAAAGAAGAAGTTGTAGCAAGTCGAAAAAGATATGGAAGTAATGCTATTCTCATCAAGAAGCAAGATAGTTTCTTTAAGAAGTTACTTGAAACACTGGGAGACCCAATCATTAGAATTTTGTTGATTGCTTTAGGTATTAAAACGGTTCTTTTAATTCAAGACTTTGATTGGTATGAAACGATCGGAATAGTAATTGCCATTTTTTTAGCGAGTTTTATTTCGACGATTTCAGAACTGGGTAGTGAACAGGCTTTTAATCGTTTGCAGGAAGAAGCTGCTAAAATTAAAAGTAAAGTAAAAAGAAATAATTCCATCGATTTAGTTGATATCGATGATATCGTCGTCGATGATTTAGTGATTTTAGAGTCTGGTGATAAAGTACCAGCCGATGGAATTATTTTAGATGGAAAAGTATCGGTTGATGAGTCAAGTTTAAATGGTGAGAGTAAGGAAATCCATAAGAGTGCCTTGATAAAAAATGCTCGGGAACTTTATCGAGGAACGGTTATTATCAGTGACCGCTGTATCATGAAGATAACTAAAGTGGGCAGTAATACTTTCTATGGTAAACTGGCTTTGGAAGTTCAGGAAAAAAGTCCTGATAGCCCAATGAAACTAAGGTTGAAAAAATTAGCCAAAGTAATCAGCAGAATTGGTTATTTTGGAGCCGGTCTAGCTTTTTTTTCTTACTTGTTCAAAATTATAATTATTAATAATGATTTTAATTTAACTTTAATTGGTGAGTCTCTTACTGATTGGCCATATTTGATTAGTCATATTTTATATGGATTTACTTTATGTGTCACCATTATTGTCGTGGCGGTTCCAGAAGGCCTTCCCATGATGATCACTTTAGTTCTTTCTTCCAATATGAAGAAAATGTTAAAGAATAATGTTCTGGTCAGAAAAATGGTCGGTATTGAAACTAGTGGCAGCATCAATATTCTTTTTAATGATAAAACAGGTACTTTGACGAAAGGAAAACTCGATGTTGTTTCTTTGCTGACGGGTAGTTTAGAAACGTTAAACAGTTTGGAAGAGATTAAAAAGCATTCAGAGTTTTACGATTTAGTTAAATTATCTTTAATTGTCAATAATGAAAGCAGTATCGATGGCAATAATGATATTATTGGTGGTAATTCCACCGATAAAGCCCTCCTTCGTTACATAAAAGATAAGATACCATCTAATTTTATTACATTGGATCGAGTACCTTTTAACAGTAAAAATAAATATTCTAGTATCAAAATCATCTATAAGGGAGAAACACTAAAATTAATTAAAGGAGCTTTTGAAAACTTAATTTCTGAATGTACTAAATATTACGATTTAAATGGTAAAGAAAAACCAATTTATAATAAAGGGAAATTAAATCATCGTATTACTGAATATACCAAGAATGGAATTCGTGTCTTGGCACTCGTCATCAAAAAATGTGAAGAATCAATTCTAGTTGGCGTGATCTTAATTAAAGATGAGGTGAGAAAAGAAGCCAGCGAAGGAATAAAGTTAGTTAAGGAGGCGAATATTCAAGTTATCATGATGACAGGTGATAATTTGGATACAGCCAAAAGTATTGCGATCGAATGTGGACTTCTTTCTAGTCCTGATGAACTAGCGATTAATTCCTACGAACTCAATGCTTTAACTGATTTAGAAATAGGAGCTGTTTTACCTAAGATCCGAGTTATTGCAAGAAGTCTTCCTCAGGACAAAAGTCGTCTCATTAGAATTGCTCAGAGTTTGAACCTCGTCGTTGGAATGACTGGAGATGGTGTCAACGATGCCCCGGCTTTAAAAAAAGCCGATGTTGGCTTTGCGATGGGAAGCGGGACTGAAGTCGCCAAGGAAGCCAGTGATATTGTTATTCTTGACGATAATATTTTATCGATTGCTCAAGCTATTCTTTTTGGTCGAACAATCTTTAAAAGTATTCGAAAATTTATTATTTTTCAGTTGACAGTCAACCTCTGTGCTCTCAGTTTATCAATTATCGGACCATTTATTGGAGTCGAGGCTCCAGTAACGGTCATTCAAATGTTATGGATCAATATGGTTATGGATACTTTAGCTGGTCTCGCCTTTGCCTATGAACCGCCACTTTTAGAATATATGAAAGAACATCCAAAAAAGAAAGATGAATCGATTATCAATAAATATATGTTGAATGAGATCTTAGTAACTGGTATTTTCTCTGCAACTTTGTGTTTATTATTTTTAAAATGTTCTTGGTTTCACGAATTATTTCGTTTCTCAATCCATGATGAATATTTTATGAGTGCTTTTTTTGGACTATTTATCTTTATCGGTATTTTCAATTGTTTCAATGCACGAACCCATAGACTCCATCTTTTTGCCCATATTTTAAAAAATAAAGCTTTTATGCTGGTGATTACTTTTATCGTTACTGTTCAAATAATCTTAATTTACTATGGAGGTTCACTTTTTAGAACGATTGGACTTAATTTGAGAGAACTTTTCACCATAATTGTCATTGCAGCTTTAGTTATTCCGGTTGACTTTTTAAGAAAGTTAATTCTTCGTTTGCGAGGGATAAAAGGTGGTGTCTGATGTATAAAATCTTTAAAACTTGGCATTAATAAACTAGAGGAGATATTATGAATAATAATTCTGAATTAGGTTTTTTTGATCGTCATTTACAAAATAATGATTTATATAACAATGTCAGGTGTGATATTTATGAGAAAAACAATTCTTATATCATCGAAATGGATTTACCTGGTTTTAAGAAAAATAATTTAAGTATCGGAATTAATGATGGTTATTTGACCGTAGTTGGAACCAGAACTAGCAGTGATAGTAAGAGTAAGGAAGAAACTCAAAATTATGTGAGAAGAGAACGTTTTTTTGGGCAGTTTGAACGACAGTTCTATATTGGCGAAGTTAAACCAGAAAAAATTGATGCTTCCTTTCACGATGGGGTTTTAAAAATCACTGTTCCCAAGTTTGAAGATAATAGAAATCTTAAAAATATTAGAATTAAATAAAAACAGTAAGGGTATTTATTAAAATACTCTTTTTTGTTTTGAAAAAAGTAAGTATCTATGTTATAATAGGCAAGAAAAAGGAAGTGGTGGATGTGACTTTAAAAGATGTTAAAGGAATTGGCCCGAAAAGTGAGTTAATGCTTAATAAATTAGGTATTTCTAGTGCCAATGATTTATTGACACATTATCCCTTTCGTTATGAGATGCTCGAGAGAACTGATTTAAGAAAAGTTGAGGTTGAGGAAGCTAAAGTTATCGTTGACGGTAAGGTTGACAGTATTCCGGTTATTATTAGAATTAAAGCAGGACTTAATAAAATGAATTTTCGTTTAGTGACTACTGATGGCTGTGTAGTTGGTGTTTCAATTTTTAACCGAGCTTTTTTAAAAAAGCAGTTAGGAATCGGTAGCAATATTATCGTTTTTGGGAAATTTATTAAAAATAAAAATATTCTCATGGCTCACGATATCAGAATTGGCAGTCTGTCTAATTCCTTAAAGATCGAACCAGTTTATCATACGACTACTGGTCTATCGAATAAAGTCTTATCTAATTATATTAATCATGCTTTAGTATGTTGTACTAAAGATATCAGTGATTATATACCTGACTATCTAATTAAAAAGTATGATTTTGTCAATAAGAAAACAGCTTTAAATATTATTCACAATCCATCTAGTTTAGAAAAATTGAAACAGGTTACGATTCGTCTTAAGTATGAAGAATTGTTTGAATTCATGTTTAAGATAAATTATTTAAAGCAAAGAAATAATCTTAATAGTTTGGGAATAGCTAGAAGTATCGAAATGGATAAAATTAGAGGATTTACCAAGAAACTACCTTTCGAATTAACCAATGATCAAAAGTTTGCTATTGACGAAATAGTTAAAGATTTAAATCATCAAAAGAGAATGAATCGTTTACTTCAAGGCGATGTTGGAAGTGGTAAGACGATCGTCGCTATTATTGCGATGTATGCAAACTTCCTAAGTCATTATCAAAGCGCTTTGATGGCACCGACCGAAATTTTAGCGGTTCAACATTTTAATAATATTAAAGAAGTATTAGTGGATTATAATATCAATGTTGAACTGTTAACTGGATCGACAAATAAAAGAGAAAAGAACCGAATTTATCAGGATTTAGAAGAAGGTAAAATTGATATTATCGTTGGAACTCATGCTTTAATTCAGGATGATGTCAAATATTATAATTTAGGTTTAGTTATTACTGATGAACAACATCGATTTGGTGTCAATCAACGAGCTAACTTGAAGAATAAGGGAATTATGCCAGATGTTTTATATATGAGTGCGACACCAATTCCAAGGACTTATGCTTTAACTATCTATGGCGATATGGATATAACTTCTATTAAAGAGATGCCAAAGGGCAGAAAGCCAGTTGAAACATATTTAAAAACTGAGGAAGAGATAAAAGATGTCTTATCGATGATGTTAGAAGAGTTAAAGCTGCATCATCAGATCTATGTAATTGCTCCTTTAATTGAGGAAAGTGACAGTTCGAATCTTTCAAATGTCAACGAACTTAGGGATAAAATGGTCTTAGCTTTCGGTAAGAATTATAAGATTGATTTAATTCATGGCAAAATTCAATCTGGTGCTAAAGACTTGGTTATGGGTGAATTTAAAACTGGTAAGATCGATATCTTAATCAGTACCACAGTTATCGAAGTAGGAGTAGATGTACCTAACGCCAGTATGATTGTCATTTTCGATGCTGAGAGATTTGGTTTATCGACGCTTCATCAGTTAAGAGGAAGAGTAGGACGGAGCGATGTTTCATCAAAATGTATCCTGATTAGTAATAGTGATACTAAAAGATTAAGTGTCATGTGTGAAACTAATGATGGATTCTTAATTAGTGAAGAGGATTTCAAATTAAGAGGTTCAGGAGACTTATTTGGAACAAGACAAAGTGGCGATATGTTATTTAAGATCGCTAACTTGAAACAGGATTATAAAATCTTACTTCAAGCGAAAAAAGATTCACAAGAATTTTTGGATAGTAAAGAGCTTGACACTAAGAAATTAAAAGATATGTTGATAAATAAAATAAATAGTAATTAATAAGATGTAAACAAAGATAAAATTATTAAAAGATTTGATAACTTCAATTGACAAACATTGTAATTTTTATTATGATTTAGTTGCATGGTAAACATGCCTACTCTTATGGTATATATATGAGAGTGGATTCAACCAAAACCCCCTGAAGGAGCCGAGAGGCTCCATTTTTGTTTATATTAAAGGCTTTGTAGCCTTTTTCATTTTTTTAGGTACACTTTTAGGTGCGTTTTTTTGAAAAACGAGTAGTTTTTGAATGATTTTGTAAGTTTAAATGATCACAAATTGAGACTGGTTGAATATATAAACTGGTGTCAAAATTTCACCAACTGATTTTGACGAACAAACCTAGATTTGATGAAATCTAGGTTTATGACATACAAACACTCTTTATACTAAAATATTAATTGACTGTAATAAATAACTATATAATGCTATTCTTGACAAAGTTACTGCTAAATGATATAATTGCAGTAAATTTGTCAAGAGGTGATAAATATGAAAAAAATGAGTATTAAAGAATTCAAAGATCAAAGTAATATAGAAATAATAGAGTCTTTTATGAAAGCAAATAATGGCTATATTACTTCGAAAATGGTTACGGATCTTGGAATTCATAGGATGTATCTTAATATTATGTGTGAAAAAGGTGTCATCGAGAAGGTTGGAAAAGGAATATATATAGATTCAAAAAAATATGAAGACTCATATTATGTTTTTGGTTTAGAAAATCCTAATGTAATTTTTTCTCATATGACTGCTCTATATTTTTATGAGCTATCTATTAAAGCACCAAGTTCAGAATATGATATTACCATTTTTAATAAATACCACAATCCTAAAATAAAAAAGCACAATATATTTTATGTATCAATGGATATTTATAATCTTGGGCTTACTGAAGTTGAAACACCAGCTGGAAATAAAGTGAAAGCTTATGACATTGAAAGATGTATTTGTGATATTATTCGTTCTAAAAAGAGAATGGACATCGAACTTGTAAAATATAGTGTTAAAGAATATCTTAAAAGAAAGGACAAGGATCTTAATAAACTTTCAATTTATGCAGATAAAATGGGTATTAATAAAGAAGTTATGGACTTTGTGAGTATAATGTATGAATAGTATGCAAGTA
>CAZBQC010000012.1:0-22079 GCA_964494015.1 uncultured Muribaculaceae bacterium | reverse complement strand
TAATCTCCTATCTTTTTTATATATTGTTTCGTGGATGGAATTTTTTATAATCATCATTGATCTTTTCTCTTGAGACATGAGTATAGATCTTAGTTGTTTCGATATTTTCGTGGCCTAATAACTCTTGGACAATTCTGATATCTGAACCGTTATCAATCATATGAGTAGCAAAAGAATGCCTTAAGGTATGAGGAGTTGCTTTATCCGCTAGGCCAACCTGCTTCAAAACTTTCTTTAAAATCAGATTAAAACCTTGTCTTGTAATCGGTTCCCCATGATTATTTAAAAATAAAAGATCAGTCGGTAGCTTACCTTTTACCAATAGTCCATCACGAACTTCTAGATATTTAGCTAAGGAACTGATAATATATTCGCCAATGGGAATAATACGTTCCTTACGACCTTTACCAGTTAGACGAAGAACACAGTTTTCGCTGTCGACTGAATAGAGAGTTAAATTGATCAATTCACTTACTCGAAGACCAGCTCCATAAATTAATTCGAGCATCGCTTTATTACGATAGTCAAAAGGTGTTTTAAGATGAATATTCATCAATTTACTAACGTCTTTAATACTTAGAACTTTTGGCAAGGTTTTTCTAATTTTAGGACTTTCGACAAACTCACTGACATCGACTTCTAATTTGTTCATTCTAATTAGATATTTATGAAAATTTTTAATGCTTGTCAAATGTCTTTTAATCGAACGAGGTGACAACTTATTCTTGTAGAGGAATTCCAAATAATCAGCAATAACTTTGGTTGTAATATTCTTACTTTGACTGATCTTTTTTTTCTCTAAAAAACTAAGATATTGGTTTAAGTCCAATTTATAGTTAAATTTTGTGTTAGCTGCTAGATTCTTTTCTAAAGTTATATAATCAAGGTAATCTTTTATATCATTCTTCATAATATCACAACTTTATTATAGCACATTTTACTTTGTTTTGATTAAATATATTTAAAAACAAAAAGGGAAAATTATCTTTTCTCTTCTACAGGTATTTAATTTATATGTCTAAATCTATTTTTCCATGTTAGTTATTATTTTATCCATTTTGAGAGTAGTTGGTTCATTTCCGGTACCATGTATGGCCGTTTTGGGCAATAAATATATACATGATTTTAATAAGATATATAGATTAAAAGATTAATTTTTGATAAAATATATTTAGGTGAATAATATGGATAAACCGTTAGCTTTAAAACTGGCTCCAAATTCTTTAAAAGAAGTGATTGGTCAAAGACATTTAATTGGTAAGGATAAGATCCTTTCCAATCTTTTGGCTAGTAAAAAACTATTTTCGATGATTTTATATGGCAAGCCTGGGATTGGCAAGACCAGTATCGCCAATGCTATTGTTAAAGATTTAGAATGTCGATATCGTAGTTTAAATGCGGTCATTAATAGTAAACAAGATTTTGATATTGTCTTTGAGGAAGCAAAGGTTTATGACGATGGTATTGTTTTAATACTCGATGAAATTCATCGTTTAAATAAGGATAAACAGGATTTATTACTACCTCAAATTGAAAGTGGCAGAATCATCTTGATTGGTATGACTACCAGTAATCCTTATCATAAGATAAATCCGGCGATTAGAAGCAGATGTCATTTATTTGAACTTCATGAATTGACGACGGAAGATATCATCGCGGGATTAAAAAGAGCGATTAAATTACCTGATATTAGCGATATTGAAATTGATGACGAGACTATTAATTATATTGCCAAGTTATCTAGTAGTGATTTAAGATATGCCTATAACTTATTGGAAATGGCCTACTACTCTTCCAGCGATAAAAAGATTACTATCGATTTTATTAAGTCGATTAACAGTAAGCCCGTCTTCTTTCATGATAAAAATGAAGATGGATATTATGATGTGTTAAGTGCTTTTCAAAAATCAATTCGCGGAAGTGACGTCAATGCTGCTCTTCACTATTTAGCCAGACTAATTGAGGCTGGGGACTTGGATAGTATCTATCGACGTCTTTCGGCTATTTGCTACGAAGATATTGCTCTAGCTAACAGTAATATGGGTATGAAGTTAAAAGCAGCCATTGAGGCCTCAGAATTACTGGGATTACCTGAAGCACGTCTTCCTCTTGCCAATGTGGTGATCGAATTAGCTTTATCTCCTAAATCGAATAGTGCTTGTCTGGCCATCGATAAAGCTTTAAGTGACATTGAAACTGGCCACTGTGGCAGTGTTCCTAATCATATTAAAACAACTTCACCTCTTTATAAGTATCCTCATGACTATCCCAATAGTTATGTCAAGCAGCAGTATCTACCCGATAACTTAAAAAATAAAAAGTATTACCTTCCTAAGGATAGTTCACCTAGTGAACGAATTCTAAAACAAATTTCCGAAAAATTAGAAGCCATTAATAAAAAGCAACCTTAGTTGCTTTTTTCGACAAATCTTTGAAATTTATTAATAACTGGATCATCAAAGCGAGTTCTATTTAACTCATCAAAGAGTAATTTTTGTTCTTTCGATAATTTCTTAGGCGTAATTACTTTGATGATGATATACATATCTCCCCTATTTCTTGTGGTCGAATTGTAAATGCCTTTTCCTTTAATTCTCTGCTTGTCTTCAGAGTCAGTACCTGACGGAATTGTCAATTTGATATTTCCATCTAAAGTTGGTATTTCCTTCTTACAGCCGATGGTCGCTTCAACAATGGTAATTGGAACTTCTAAAATAATATCATCATTTTCCCTTATGAAGTATTCATGTTTTAAAACTTTAAATTCTAAATACAAGTCTCCATTTGGTCCTCCGTTTAAGCCAGCTTCACCTTTACTAGAAACACGCAAACGGTCACCATTATCGATACCACTTGGAATATCGACCTTGATATTTTTATTAGTTTTGATGGTACCCTTACCATGACATCTCGAACAAGTGTTTTTATAGATCTTACCGGTTCCTGAACAATGACTACAGGTGGTTTTGGTTAGAAAAGATCCAAAAATGGTTCGTTGTTCAGAAGTAATAGAACCACTACCATGACATTTTTCACAAGTTACCTCGTCAGATCCACCATGTCCATGGCAGTCAGGACAGTTCTCTATGACATCTAGATTTATTTCTTTATTAGTGCCATAAGCAGCTTCTTCAAAAGAAAGATTCATGCGCATCAAGACATCATTACCACGTCTCGCTCTGTTTCCTTTGCTACTATTACTGTTGCTAAACCCGAAACTACTACCAAATAAATTATCAAAAATATCTGAAAAATCAAAGTCTGAAAAATCGAAACCAGCACTACTAAAACCACCTTGACCGCTATTGTTGAAGGCGGCATGACCAAACTGATCATATTGCTTTCTCCTACTAGTGTCCGATAGGACGGCATAGGATTCCTGGATTTCTTTAAATTTAGCTTCGGCATCAGGACTTTTGTTAACATCAGGGTGATATTCCTTAGCTAATTTTCGAAAAGCTGACTTAATTTCTGCTTCAGTAGCATTTTTTGATACTCCTAAAACCTCATAATAATCTTTTTTATTCATGATTTTCACCTACTTCTTGATATGTTTTTTTTAATTCGTTAAGGATTTCTTGAAACTTGTTAATCGCACTTTTTATCACATCTTCCTTAGAAAGATCAATCTCAATTATTTCCAATTCCTTTAAAGGTGGCATTGATCCACCAAGCGATAAGAATTTTAAATATTTTTCTTTATATTCATCATCTTTTAAACGATCGACGATATAGCAAGCACAAGATAGACCAATAGCATATTTATAGACATAAAAATTATAAAAAAAGTGATCAATTCTCATCCATTCATATTTGATTAGTTTGTCTAAAATAACTTCTTTGCCAAAATACTTTTTATTTAATTCATAATAGTAATCAGATAAATACTCATAAGTAATGGCTTCATTTTTGGTATAATGATCGTAGATCCCTTTTTCAAATTCTGCAAACATTACTTGTCGATAAATCGTACTTTTAAATAATTCTAGTTGTTCATTCAATAAACAAAGTTTCTCATGCTGATCCTGGCAATTTTCCAAAAGACTCTTATTTAAAAGTAATTCATTGACAGTCGACGCAATCTCGGCTACAAAAAGAGTATAACCAGCATTTTGATATGGATTGTTTAAGTTGGAATAATACGAATGCATGGAATGTCCTAATTCGTGAGCTAATGTTGAAACATTGTGAAACTGATTTTCATAATTTAATAGGATGTAGGGAACACTATCGTAACAACCACTTGAGAATGCTCCACTCCTTTTGCCTTTGGTATGATAAACATCGATCCAGCGTTCATTGAAGGCGCGAGTTGCATCTTGAAGATATTTCTTTCCTAACTGACGAATGGCCTTTATTACTAACTCCTTAGCCTCATCATAACTGTATTCTTTATTTATTTTTTCAAACATTGGGACGTAGATATCATAAATATGAAAATCTTTAATTTTAAGAACTTGTTTTTTAAATTTATAATACTCAAATAAAGGCTTTAAATTATCTGATATCGTTTTTATTAAATTATCATAAATTTTAATGTCTAATTCATCATCAAAGATATGGTGCTCTAAAAGAGTATCAAATTTCCTGATTTTTGACATTTTAGAAGAAGCATCGATATGACCACTTAACATGGAAGCGACAGTATGTTTGTAGTTACTAATGGTTTCATACATTAATTTAAAAACTTTTCTTCTAGTTCTTCGATCAGTTGATGAAATATGTTTAATATAATTACTTTCAGTTAGTTCAATCTTTTGACCAGCCACTTTAAAGGATGGAAATTTCAAGTCAGAGTTGAATAAAGTAAAATAATTACCACTAGAATTTTGAATCGTACTCGATAAAATACTTAAGATTTTTTCTTCGCCTTCACCTAGGACACTTTTCTGATACCTAAACCACTCTTTCAAACCAATTTGATAGTCTAGTAGTCTTGGTTCTTCCTGATAATATTTATCAATTTGCTTGTAATCCAGTTTTAAAAGCTCTGGTCCGAAAAAAGCTGTCAATTCATTAAACCTAGTTCCGAATTTTTCAAGTTTATCATTTAGAGCTTGATATTTGGTATTGGTAGTATCAGTTGCTAAACAAAGTCCAGCATATTCATTTACTTTTGATAGAATTCTACTGATTTTAGTATTTAAATCTAAGAATTCTAAAAGATTTTTAGCGCTGGCTGTCACTTTCTTTAGTTTTCCTAGTTTGACGAGTAACTCTTCACAAGTCTTAAAATCTTCATACCATAAATCTTCATTTTTATACATAAGACTTAAGTCCCATTTATATTGTTCAGCTATTTGATCTCTTGTTTTAAAGCTTTCCATAGTATCGCTCCTTATATACACTATAAAGTTCTAGGAAAAAACTAGAACTTTATAGCTTTGAATTAGTAATTATTTTTCTTCGTAGTTAGCTTCTTTGACATCATCATCTTTTTTATTATTGTCTTGAGGATTACTTTCAGGATTATTGGCAGCTTGTTCTTTTTGAACTTGCTCATAGACCTTTGTAGCAAGAGCCATTGCTTTTTCAGTTAAGGCTTCTTTTTTACTCTTAATTAAATCAGGATCATTTTTATCAAGTGCTTCTCTTAATTCTTTGATTAATCCTTCAGCTTCTTCTTTTTCTTTAGCATCAACTTTATCACCTAAATCTTTAAGAGCTTTTTCTGTTTGGAAGATCATTTGTTCAGCTTCATTTTTTAAGTCAGCTTCTTCCTTTTTCTTCTTATCTTCCTCTTTATGAGCTTCAGCTTCCTTCATCATACGATCAATTTCTTCATCATTCAAGTTAGTGCTTGAAGTAATGGTGATCGATTGAACTTTATTAGTACCTAAATCCTTAGCTGTAACGTTGACAATACCATTGGCATCAATATCAAATTTAACTTCAATTTGTGGCACGCCTCGTGGAGCAGCAGGAATACCAGTAAGTTGGAATCTTCCAAGTGTCTTGTTGTCATTAGCCATACTTCTTTCACCCTGCAAGACATGAATATCGACAGCTGGCTGATGGTCAGCAGCAGTACTAAATACTTGACTCTTGCTGGTTGGAATAGTCGTATTTCTCTCGATTAAAACGGTCATGACCCCACCTAAAGTTTCAATTCCAAGTGATAGTGGAGTGACGTCAAGTAAAACGACATCGTTAACTTCACCAGTTAAGACCCCACCTTGAATAGCCGCACCCATCGCCACTACTTCGTCAGGATTTACTTCACGAGATGGTTCTTTACCTAATTCTTTTTTAATTAGGTCATAGACTATTGGAATTCTGGTTGATCCACCAACTAAAATGACTTTATCAATTTTATCCTTAGTAATCTTGGCATCAGCTATTGCATCACGAACTGGTTTGATGGTACTTTCTACTAGGTCACGGATCAAATCTTCGAACTTGGCACGAGTTAAGCTCATATCTAAGTGAAGTGGACCAGACTCTCCTTGAGAAATAAATGGTGCAGAAACTTGAGTAGTAGTGACACTACTTAAATCTTTCTTAGCTTTTTCACTTATTTCTTTTAATCTTTGCATAGCCATTTTATCTTTTGCTAAATCGACACCGTTTTCTTTCTTAAAAGTATCGATCAAGTAATTCATTAATAAGTTATCGAAGTCGTCTCCACCAAGTTTATTATTTCCAGCGGTGGCTTTGACTTCGAAAACGCCATCTCCCAATTCTAGGATTGAAACGTCGAAAGTTCCACCACCTAGATCGTAGACTAAAATAGTCTGTGATTTTTCCTTTTTATCAAGTCCATAAGCTAGGGCAGCTGCTGTTGGTTCGTTGATGATTCTCTCTACTTCCAAGCCAGCAATCTTTCCGGCATTTTTGGTTGCCTGTCTTTGACTATCGTTAAAGTAAGCTGGAACAGTGATGACCGCTTTAGTAACTTTATCACCTAAATATTTTTCAGCATAATCTTTAAGATAAGACAAGATCATGGCACTGATTTCTTCTGGTGTATATTTTTTGCCTTCAGCTTCTACTTTCTTATCGCTTCCCATCGATCTTTTAATACTAGAAATGGTATTAAGATTAGTGATCGCTTGGCGCTTAGCAGCACCCCCGATAATTCTTTCCCCATTCTTGAAAGCGACGACACTAGGGGTCGTTCTTTCACCCTCTGGATTTGGAATAACTGTCGCTACCCCACCTTCCAAAACAGCAACACAACTATTTGTGGTACCTAAATCAATTCCAATTATTTTACTCATTTTCTTCTTCTCCTTTTTCTTGATTATTTTCATTTATTTTCATAATTTTATTTACTTTGACACTGGCAGGTCTAATTACTCTATCCTTAAGTCGATATCCCTTAAGCAGGACTTCAGTGACGGTATTATCAGGTAGTTCAGGAATTTCATCCGTCATGAGAGCTTGATGGGTCATCGGATCAAATTCCTTACCCATCGCTTCAATTTCTGTCACTTCAAAACTTTTTAAGATGTCGACTAGCCCTGAATACATCATTTTAAATCCCTGTAGGAATTTGCTTAACTCATCAGTTAGGTTATTATCATCTAATTTAATAGCTCTCTCGAAGTTATCGATAATCGGTAGCAATTCATTAACTAGATCCATGTTGGCATATTTAAGCATATTACTAGTTTCTTCATCTTTTCTTCTACGATAATTGATTAATTCAGCTTCTTTATAGAGAACTTTGTCCTTTAGTTCCTTATTTTGTTTGATCAATTCTTCTAATTCATTTTGTAATTTTGGTTTTTTATCTTTTTTCTCCTTCATAATCCACCTATCTTTCTATATTCTCTTTAATAAAGTCAAGGATCTGCACTACTCTATCATATTCCATTCTTTTTGGTCCAATAATAGCAATCGTACCCTCATCTTTATTTGTTTTATAGCTGGTTTTAATAACGGTAATATCGTTATCAATTTCATTTTCTTTACCAATATAGATTCGAATATCATTGTTTTCTTCTTCAATTTTATGAAGAAGGTTTTCATCATCTAATTTTTCAAAAAGATTACGAACCTTATCAATGTTATTGAATTCTTGGTGTTTTAAGAAATTGTTCTTGCCGACGACATTGATGTTTTTACTAGAAAAATCAGTAAAAACATTGTAGAAGGCATTATAAAGTAATTCATGTTGACGAACATATTTGCTAATGATTGGTTTAACTTCAAATTCTAATTTACTACTGATTTCATCAATGGGAGTTCCAACAATTAAATTGTTGATCAAGTTGACAGTCTTTTTTATTTCTTCTAATTCGACTCCTTCAAGATGTAGATTTTTATGTTCGATATGTCCCTGATCAGTAATGACGATGACAATTAATTCACTCGAATTAATTGGTACAACATCAATTTCTTTAAGACGATTGTCGTGAGACTTGCTTCCTAAAACGATTGAAGTATAATCAGTTATATTAGAGATAATCTCTAAACTTTTCATAATAACATTCGATAGTTCTAGTTGATTGTTTTGAAAAATCAGCTCTAGCTTTTTTATATCTTCAGCATTCATCTTCTTTAGTTCCATTAAGTTATCGACATAGTAGCGATAGCCTTTCTCACTGGGAATACGACCGCTTGAAATATGAGTTTTTTCTAAATAACCCAGTTCCTCTAAGATGATCATCTCATTGCGAATTGTCGCACTGGAACATTTTAAATCTTTACAGATTTGTTTTGATCCTACCGGATGAGCCACTTTTATGTATTCGTGGACAATTGATTTTAAAATCTTTTCTTGTCGATTGGATAGCATTTAAACCCTCCTAGCAATCAAATTATGCGATTGCTAATATCTATTATAATATTATGTTTAGCACTTGTCAATATATGAGTGCTAATATTTTTTTAAAACAAAAAAAAAGTTCTTGTTGTTTATTAACTACCACTAAAAATACTTTCATTTAACTGTGTTTCGACATTTTTGATAAATTCATCATCCAGTTCTTTTTGTCTGACCGTATTTTTTAACATAAGAAAAATAATAAATACTGCCAGTAATAATAGACTATAGACCATCGTTGTGACCGCAAATCCATGATTATTTAAACGTTTCATTATCTCACCAATTATATTATAAACTATTTATTAAAATATTAATAGAGTTTTTAACAAATATATGTCAATAGTCTATATAATCTTATATTGTTTATTGCTTTTAAAATTATAGTTTAGTATAATTATGTTAATGGAGGAGTGACCCTTGAAAAAAAATATTTTATTAGTCTTTAGTGTTAGCGTATTTATTATAGCAATTGTTATAACTGTTTTATATATCAGGTCGATTAATAAGGAATTGAAAGTATACAAAGCTATTACTGAAATACCCTTTAAAGATCAAAAAATTACCATTCTCGGTAAAGATATTGTCATCAATGATAATCAAAAGTATTATATAATGGAAGGCGATTGTAGTTCAGTAGAAAATGGTAGTGATTGGTCTTCAATAGTTTCATTTCAGATTAAAGAAGAGATTCGTGGGTCAGTAGGAACTATGTTAAAGGGTTTTGATGAACTTTTTAAAACAGTTGACAATAATGCTGAAGCCAGTTATTTTGATATTGTAATTTTTACTCGACAAGAAGACACTGGTTACGAAAATAAAGATTATCATCGTGCCTTAGGTGATAAAGCAACGCATGATAAAAATGATTATAGTCAAGTATATTATATATCGTTAACTTGTACATCATAAAAAAGTAATCCTTTTTAGGCTATTAATAATAGTCTTTTTTTATACCAAAATAAAAAAGATTACTGACAACCTTTCCTATCCCTTAAATCACTTAGTAGATTATTTATTTCCATAATCAAATAATTAATTTCGATTTCATTATTTTTAAAATCTCTAAATAGTTTACTTTGATATAACTCCTCTTTTAACTTAACTTTGGTTTCATAATTATTAGCATTTTGATAATTAATAATAAGTTCTTTTAATTTATTATTTTGATACAATTTATCCTTAATTAATGTGATTTCTTTTATTGACGGATTTTCATCTAAAGATTCAATTAAGTCAAGTACTAGTATTTCTAATTTATGATCGACCATAGCTACCTCTTTTGTTATTATAACACAGAATCATTAATAGTTATTTCAAAATTTCGATAAAATTACTGATCATAATGAGATTATTTTTAAATTTTTCAATCTTATCGGCTGCTGTAATTTTATATTTGCTACGCATTTCTTCTTCTAATAGTTTAGGATTACCTCCCCGATTCAAATATTTATACCAATAGGAATTTTCTCTTAAGTATCTAGTCAATAAGGGATTGCTTTTTAAATAAATAATTGTTTCATAGCTCATGATTAATCCTCAAAGTATTTATACATTGGACGAGGCTCATAATTATTGTTATTACGAGTCAAATCTTCTCCAGTAACATTTTTAACTGTTACATCACGAATGACTTCTACTGCTCTCTCAAGAGAACTTAAACCCTTTTGAACGGCAGCTAAATCAAAACCTTTGGCCATGGCAATAATCTCTTTCAGAGTCAAATTACTATTTAAAATACCACTGCTACTGGTAGTTGATTTCAAATACTTCTGCCAAATTTCGTTATCTGATCCATAAAGATCATACATTTCATAGAATTTTTGCCAAGTCATTTCATTATTTTTTACATAATTAACTAAGCTTGGATTATCTCTTACGAAAGTTTTAAAAGCTTCTTTCGACATAAAAATCACCTAATAAATTATATGCATTCATTAGGTAATTTGTACTAGTTATTTAAGTATTTGTCAATATCAAATAGTCGTTCATCGATTTCTTTTAACGAAGGTTTCAACTTAGAATGTTTAATATCTTCTTGACGAGAAGATTCTTCAAAAGACAAATCTTCTTTTTTGATTAGATTACTAGCGACAAAGATATCGACAAGATTGTTCTTGCTAATCGAAGAACCAGTCGAATAACGATCGGCAATCGGTATTTCAGTCACTTTTATATAATCGATATTATTGCTTGATTTTAGACCGATCATCGCTTTATTATCGGTGACAAAAGTCTTTAAGATCTGATATGGCTTGGTTTTAACCTCTCGGACTAATACTAAGCCACGTCTCGCACGATTAGATTTATCAAATTCACTTAATTTAACTCTTTTAGCTGTATTTTTATCAGTAATGACTGTAACATATTCATGAGAATCAAAAATACTGATATTGACGACGCAATCACTCTTTAAATTAATGGCTTTAACTCCACTGGTTTTTAGTCCGACCACCGGAACATCATTGATATCAAACCATAAACCATAACCATTGAAAGTACCAATGAAAATATTTGATGAATCCGTTAATAAAGCTGCGATGACAGAGTCCTCTTCCTTTAACTTAAAGCAACTGATGGTTTTGTTGTAGCGACTGATCTTAAAATCGCTAAGTTTAGTCCTTTTAATCATACCATGTTTAGTACCAATTAAAATACTGGTATTTTGATCAAAATCAGTGACTGGAATAGCTGAAATCACTTCCTCAGCATCCTCTAATTTAATAAGATTACTGATATGTTTGCCTAACTCTTTCCATTTAATATCGGGAATGATATGAACTGGTACATATAAATAATTACCTAAGTTAGTAAATAATAAAACAGTATCGACAGTATTTAATTCAAATAATCCTAAAACGTAGTCGTTGTCCTTAAGAAGTGGCTCTTCTTTATTGGCTATATAGCTTCGGTAACTAGTTCTTTTGACATAACCATCTTTCGTCACTAACACGATGACATCTTCTTTAGGAATCATATTGATGGTATCAATTTTAATCTCGGTGATTTCCTCTTTAACTTCGGTAATTCTAGGTAGAGCATACTCTTTCTTGATTTGTCTTAATTCGTCCTTCATCAAGTTTCGAAAAACAGTCTCATCATTTAAGATTAAAGTTAAGCGATTAATATTGTCACGATAATTATTTAGTTCTTCTTCCAACAATTTAATATCGGTATTGGATAGTCGGTATAATTGTAGAATGACAATGGCTTCAGCCTGTCTTTCACTAAAACCAAAAGTCTTGGCTAGGTTTATAATTGAATCTGCTTTATTTTTACTAGCTCTAATGACTCTAATGACTTCATCTAATATCGAAATACATTTAACTAATCCTTCGGCAATATGAAACTTAATTTTATAACTTTCTAAATCAAACTGACTTCTTCTGGTGATTACTTCTTTTTGATGGGCGATATAGGCGTCAAGGATTTCAAGTAGTCCCAAAAGCTTTGGTCTTCGTTTGACGATAGCAATCATGTTGAAATTATAGGAAATTTGAAGATCAGTGTTTTTTAATAAATAATTTAAGATTAACTCTTCGTTGGCCTCTTTTTTTAGATCGATAGCAATTCTTAAGCCATCTTTATCTGATTCGTCGCGAACTTCAACAATCCCATCGATCTTCTTATCGATCCTGATTTCATCAATTTTTCTGACAATTAAGGATTTATTCCCTTCATAAGGTATTTCACTGACGATAAGAGCTTTTTTACCTTTGGTTTCTTCAAAAAAAGTTTTAGCTTTGACAATAATTCTTCCTCGTCCACTTGTATATGCATTTTTAATACCGTCGAGGCCTTCGATAATTCCACCCGTTGGAAAGTCGGGTCCTTTGACAATATTCATGATGGTCTCAAGGCGAGAGTTAGGGTTATCGATCCTGAAGATGGTCGCCTCGATGACTTCACCTAAATTATGAGGTGGAATATTAGTAGCATAGCCGGCACTGATACCGGCGGTGCCATTTACTAAAAGATTTGGGAAGCGACTTGGTAAAACAGTTGGCTCGAGATGTTTATCATCAAAATTGGGAGCAAAAATAATTGTGTTTTTGTCGATATCGCGCAACAGCTCATTACTGATTTTGGCTAATCTGGCTTCCGTATAACGATAAGCAGCTGGACTGTCACCATCGATACTACCATTATTCCCCTGCATATCGATTAGTGGTAATCTAGCTTTCCAATTTTGACTCATCCTGACCATGGCATCATAGATAGAAGTATCGCCATGAGGATGATATTTGCCAATTACCTCTCCGACGGTCGAAGCACTTTTTAAGTAATCATGATCATAGGTATTTTTGGTTCGATGCATCGCATAGAGAATTCTTCGTTGTACCGGTTTTAATCCATCCCTGACATCGGGGATAGCACGATCTTGAATAATGTATTTGGAGTATCGTTTAAATCTCTCCCCCATCACCTCTTCAAGAGCATAATCATTGATTTTTTCCAATATTTCTTTCATTTAAGCACCTACTTTTTTATAGTAATAGTTGTTAATGTCACTATTTATCAAGTGATCATTAGCATCTTGAATCTTAGATAAATATCTCTGATATTCAGCTAAAAATTTTTTATTTCGTGGTTGATTATTTTCGATCATCAACCAATTAAATATTTTACCTAAATATGTGATATTTAGAAAACATTCATAAGTTTTTTCACTGATGATTTCATCAGCTAATCTTAGATTTAAGGCAATATTTTTGATTCCTTTTAAATGTTCTTTTTGCTCGATTACTCGATCGATACAGTTTAGTTTGGTAGTTTCTTTTCGATAGAAATCATTAGCTACCTTAAAATCCTCTGGTTTGATTAAACTGATAACTCTTTGATAGGAAAGAGTAGCCTGTTCAAGATCGCTTTTCAAGAAAATATTTTTGACATCGACGATGTCAAGATGATGATTGGTCATTAAATAGTAAATTGGTAAACTAAAATCAATTATTTCATTTAAGATAGTTTCGATATCTTCTTTGACAAAAATCATTAGACAGCCTCTTTCTAGATTTTATATTCATCTTCCATTGAGAATTCGACGTTTTCTTCGATCCATTCTTTACGTGGTTCAACATTATCTCCCATTAAAATACTGACTCTTTTTTCGGCCAAGACAGCATCCGAAATAGTGACTTTAATTAAGGTTCGACGACTTGGATCCATCGTCGTTTCCCATAGTTGAGAAGCATTCATTTCACCTAGTCCTTTGTAGCGTTGAATATTACATTTTTTATCGGCAATAAGTTGTTTCATTTCTTCAGGAGTATAAGCATACTTTACCTCTTTACCATCGACGATTTTAAATAATGGTGGCTGGGCAATGTACAAATGACCGGTTTCAAGTAATGGTTTCATGTAGCGATAAAAGAAGGTTAACAAAAGGCACTGAATATGAGCGCCATCCTGATCGGCATCGGTCATGATGATGACTTTGTTGTATTCAATTTCATCGATATTAAAGTCACTGCCCACTCCTGCTCCAATCGTATAGATCATCGTATTTATTTCTTCATTTTTCAAGAGTTCTTCAAGTCGAGCTTTTTCAGTGTTGATAACCTTACCGCGAAGTGGCAAGATCGCTTGGAATTTACGATCTCTACCCTGCTTAGCTGAACCACCTGCTGAGTCTCCTTCGACAATAAATAATTCGTTTCTTTTTCGGTCATGGGTCTGAGCTGGGGTCAATTTCCCAGATAAGGCTCGTTCTTTGCCATTTTTCCCCTTGCCTTTACGAATTTCTTCGCGAGCTTTTTTGGCGGCTTCTCTTGCCATTTTGCTTTTGACTGATTTCTCGATAATATCAGTGGCTACTTTTTTGTTTTCTTCTAGGAAGAACTGAAGTTTTTCCGTAGTAATACTCTCGACGACGTTACGGGCAATCGGTGTTCCGAGCTTACTCTTAGTTTGACCTTCAAATTGCAGTAAGGCTTCAGGTATTTTAATGCTGATAATAGCCGTTAATCCTTCTCGAACGTCGCTACCTTCAAAGGTCTTATCCTTACCTTTAAAATAATTATTTTCTTTGGCATAATCATTAAAGCAACGGGTCAAGGCGGCTTTGAAACCAATTTCGTGGCTTCCACCATCGACCGTTTTAATATTATTGACAAACGAAATAATGTTTTCGTTGTAGTTATCGGTGTACTGCATGGCAATATCGACTTCAATTTCTTCACGAGTTCCTGAAAAATTAATTACTTTATGTAAGATATTTTTATCTTCATTTAAATATTCGACAAAGGCTTCTAAGCCATTTTCGTAATAAAAAATACTCTTTTTTTCGTCTTCTTCATCGATTACTTCGATGGTCAGTCCTTTAATCAGAAAGGCTGACTCCTGCATACGTTCACAGATAGTTGTATAAGAGACGTTAATGTTAGGGAAGATACTGTCATCAGGCATAAAACGGACTTTGGTACCCGTACGGTTCGTCGTTCCAATTTTATTGATTGGCACTTCAACATGTCCACCATTGGCAAAACGAATAAAGTACTCACCTTTATCTCTTTTAATGGTTACTTCTAACCATTTTGATAAAGCATTGACGACACTCGCCCCTACTCCATGAAGTCCTCCGGCTACTTTATAACCAGAAGCTTCAAATTTGCCACCAGCATGCAAAATACCGTAGATAACTTCAGGAGTACTCTTGCCGCTTGAATGTAGACCAACCGGTAAGCCACGCCCAAAATCCTCAATACTGATACTTTTATCTTTATGGATGGTGACGATGATTTTGTCACCAAATCCATTAATGGCTTCATCGATGGAATTATCGACAATTTCCCAAACCAAATGATGTAGACCTCGTTTGTCAGTACTTCCAATATACATACCTGGTCTTTTTCTAACTGCATCTAGTCCATCTAAAATTTTAATTGATTCTTCATCATATTTAAGTGCCATACTTTCAACTCCATTATTATTATAACAAAGTTATACCATAAAAAAAAGCATACTGACGTATACTTTACAAATTTATTTAACGGTTACTTGTTAATAAACTGAATGTTTTCACTTTCTTCATGTTTTTTCTATCCAGCTGGTATTTAATTCTTCATTCAATCCATAAACTAACTACATGTACTTGCTCATTGATTTCATCATTTGATTTACTTGTTTCTGAGTTGGAGTACGACCCATCCCAGACATTAAAGCCTTAATCATTTCTTCATTAATTGGTGGATTTTTCTTTAAATATTTCATCATCACTTTACGTGAAATAAAGAATCCAACCACTGCTCCAGCAATCAAGCCAACGACGAAATATAAAATATCTAACCACATAATTATCAACTCCTTCATTTATATTCTACTAAAACTATATGAATTAGACAAGAGTTTTAAGATCTTTTAAGAAGAAATAATCCTGTTCTTTAAAATCACAAATAAAATAATTCTTCTTAAAGGTATCAAGAATCTGAAAAAAACTTGAATAGTTCTTATTACATTCTAGAAATAAATGACTGTTGCCAATTTTTAAGATGCTGACTTCATCTTTATATAAATTGTTGATAACGTGCTCATTCCTTTTTTTACTGTAAACTAACTCTTTATGTAGTTTTAAATAGATTTTACGATTTAATTCATTAATATTAGTCGGATAAATGATCTGATTAAATAAATTAAAACCATAAGTTACATCCTCGACATGCATGTAATAAATATGATTTAAAACTTTAAATAAACCACTAGGATTGTCAGCATAAAGTGTCATTATTTCATCTTTAATTTCAAAAACATAATACATTCTCATAATAAAATCACCATTATTAGTATAACGGTGACTTCAACTTGCATTTTGTCGAAATTTAACTTAGTTTAATTATTTTTTCTTTCCATATGTTTTATCAAGGATGTCGTTAGCACGCCTAGTCATTTCATGCTGCATAGTCCAGCTATCAATAATCATATTTTTAAATCTTCTTAAGACTACAATTGTCTTTGACTCGTGTTTCTTTTTCATTATAATTTCCCCCTTTAATAATATAGATATTATACCATATTTTAACTAAAAAGGCAAATTTAGTAACAGTGAGCCTATAATCGAAGAATCTTTTTCTTGACTAATGACTCTACTTCTTGAAGATCCTCTTTAATTTCAATCATTTGTGCTTCTGATAATTTGAAATTGGAGATTTCTTCTAAGGAAGGAGCTTTAACATTTAAATTGACAGTTTCATCGCTTCTTTTAATGATTGATAAATTGTCTTTTTCTATCGAGCAATTTCCAGCTTGATCGACAAAAATATCCTTACCATCCCAAATTCCTCTAAAACCAGTTAATCGATTATTATCTAATCTGATTAAATCTGTGGTTTGAAGTTCTTTGTTATTATTTTTACTTTGAATTTTGAATTCGATTAAATCATAGTCAGATATATTATCTAAAGCTAATTCAGTTACTTTTTCATAGACTTCAATTAAATTAATTGGCAATGATAAACCTAAGAGATATTTTTCGACCACTTCTTCGTTTTTTAGGTAAAACGGTTCCATTTTAACTGGTAATGATAAGCGTGTCTCAGGTTGAATTTTTTTTCTTATTATGATACTTAATTTATATTGATCATTATTTAAATTTGACTTATATTCATGTGCGGTAAAATTTCTCGTCAAAGTAAAACCAGTAGGATTATTCTTAATGGTATAACTTTTTAAATATAGGCTAGCTAAACAATGATGATACTCATAGGTTTTATCGATATCATCATCGATCATGGTAATTGTATGTAGAATAACAATATAACTGACAGTTGGATCAGGAAAGGTAAGAATTTTAAATCGACCCCTGTTAATGACCGTTTTATCTTTATCAGCAGTCGTATATGCTATTGAAGAATCTTCTGAATTATAATTATTTAAAACTACAGTTTCTTCACTGTTAAAACCCATACTACTTAGGGCAATACTAAAAGAACCTTCTGTTAAACTCTTTTCTACTCCTAACCAGAGATTTATCAGTCTTTTGGCCTCTGGACTCATAAAAATAACTTTTGGTGATAAGGGCTTCCTCTTTTTAAAGATTTCATTTAGTGACTTCATTTACAAATTCACTCCTTAATAATTAGTTATTATAGCATATTTTTAACTAATACAATTTAAATATTGATAATTTTTTCGATTTTCTCTTCGAGTGATTTAGAATCAAAACCGAATTTTTCTAAAATTTCGTCCTTTTTACCACTAAACCCAAATTGATCGATACCAATGATATTTTCTGGTTTAGTAAACTGATGCCATGAATAACTAGATCCAAGTTCGATGGCAATGATCTTTTTCTCGATTGGCAGGATTTTTTCTCGATATGTAAGTGATTGCTTATTGAATAATTCGATCGAGGGCATACTTACCACTCTAATCCCATAACCTTTGCTTAAAAGATTATCGACAGCCTCTAGTACATATTCTAATTCTTCACCACAGGTAATAATCGTTGTAAAATCTTCTTTCTCTTCTTTTTTGACGATATAAGCTCCTTTTTCAACTTCGATACTGCTCGTTAGTTTTTGGATCTTGACGCGATTTCGACCTAAAATTAAGGCGGTTGGAGTATTCATCATTAACAATTTTTTATATGAACCGATCGTTTCATTCAAATCAGCGGGTCGAAAAACAGTTAAATTTGGAGTACTGCGTAGAGATACTAGCTGTTCGACCGGTTGATGAGTTGGTCCATCCTCTCCGACAGTTACTGAGTCGTGAGAAAAGATATAGATCACTGGCAAGTTCATGAGACAACTCATCCTAAGGGCTGGTTTTAGATAGTCGGCAAAAGCTAAGAAAGTCGAACCAAAAGGACGAAGTCCAGCTAGAGCTATTCCATTCATTACTCCCCCCATGGCGTGTTCCCTCACTCCAAACCAGATGTTTCGACCACTATAGTTATAACTCGAAAAGTCTTTTTCTTCTTTAAGATAAGTTTTGGTCGAAGTCGATAGATCGGCACTGCCACCAATTAGTAAAGGGAATTCTTTACTGACTTGATTTAAAATAAAACCTGAGGCTTCTCTCGTCGATTCTTTTAAATCTTCCGGTAGTTCATATGTTAAATTAATTAAATCAAAAACTAACTCACGATTATGAATTTTATCGATGTCTGTTTTAATATTTTCATCTAAATGTTCATATTTTTTATACCAATTATGATAAACATTTTCCAAGCGATTATTAATCATTTCGCGAAAATCTTTGACGGCATCTTCACTGACGGCAAAAGGAACATTATGGACGGCAAATTTCTCTTTAATACTGACTAAATCTTCTTGATCCAAAGGACTTCCATGAACTAGGTTGGTCCCTTCTTTAACGGAATCTTTGCCAATTGTTGTGTGAACAATAATAATAGTCGGATAATCCTGATGACTTTTGGCTTTGTTAATAGCTCGATCTAAACTATTTAAATTCTCTCCATCCTTAACATGGATGATATGAAAATTCAAGGCCTGGAAACGTCTTTCGACATCTTCGGTAAAGGACTGTGAAGCTCGACCATCTAAAGTAATTTGATTAGAATCATAGATTGCAATCAGCTTATTTAATTTTAAGGTACTAGCTAACGAGAAGGCTTCGTAGCTAAGTCCTTCCATTAAATCACCATCGCTACATAAAAGATAGGTGTAGTAATCAAATAAATTATTCTTCTTATAAAAGTTATTTAGGTATCTCTCTCCGATGGCTAGACCAACAGCACTCGCAACACCTTGTCCCAGCGGACCGGTTGTACAGTCGATGCCTGGTGTGATACCAATTTCAGGGTGTCCGGGCGTAATTGATCCTAGGCGACGAAGGCGTTTTAAGTCTTCAATTTTAAGATCAAAATCGGCCAAGAAAAGAATCGAATAAACCACTGGCACCACGTGCCCTGCCGATAATACTAATCGATCACGATTAAGCCATGATGGATTTTTATTATCAAATTTTAGATGTTTGGCATAAAGTGTGTACAAAGTAGAAGTCATACCTAAAGTAATACCTGGATGTCCACTCTTAGCATTATCGATCATATCTAAAGCTAAGGCTTTAATATTATTGATAATTTTTCTTTCATTGATTAAATTTTGTTTCTTCTTAAAATTTAAAGTCATATCGTCACCCTTCTCTATTTTTAATTATAGCATCATATATTAATTCCGACAATCACTATTTTATAATTAATGAATTAAAATAATGACAATTATTTTAATTTTTTATCTAGTTTCATTTAGGGAGCTTTCTTTTTATTAATATTTATTATATAATTATTTCAGTAGTAGCAAAAGAGGTTGAGGTAGTTATGAATATCGTTATTAAGGTCAATGAAGAGACCAAAGTTAAAATGATTGATTATTTTAAGCATAAGAAGCGTGATAAAGCTCCTAATTATGCTGTTTTCCAGGCTGATGAAGAAGATACCGTCGTAACCTTGTACGAATCAGGTAAGGCTATGTTTCAGGGACCTAGTGCTGATGTCGATGCTAAAATGTGGCAGGAGATTAATGGTCAAAGTTTAATTCCAAAAGAAAACACAGAAAAGTACTTTTACTGTACCAGTATCGGCAGTGACGAAGTTGGAACTGGTGATTATTTTGGTCCAATTATCGTTACCAGTTGTTATGTCAAAAAGAATGATCTTGATGATTTGATAAAATTAGGGGTTAGAGATTCTAAGAAAATATTAGATGATAAGATTTTAGAAATTGCTCCTTTAATTGTCAAGAAAGTTAAATATAAGAGCTTAGTTTTAACTAATCTAGAATATAATGAAAAATATGGCAAAGAAAATAATCTTAATAAAATTAAAGCTATCATGCACAATAAGGTTCTATGGCAACTAATTAAAGAGGAGGATCCTGACTATGATTATATTATTGTCGATGAATTTGCCAAAGAAAAAAGGTATTATGAATACCTTAGTAGAATTCCTAACATTCAAAAAGGAATTACCTTTTTAACCAAAGCCGAAGATCAGAATCTGTCGGTTGCCTGTGCTTCAATTATCAGTCGTTACTTATTTATTAAAGAATTAGATAAATTAAGTGATGACTTGCACATTCCCCTACCTAAGGGAGCTGGAGCTAACGTCGACAGCATTGGTCTCGAAGTAATTGAAAAATATGGTGAGGAAAAGCTAAAAGAAATTGCTAAACTCAATTTTAAGAATACCGAAAGGATTTTGAGAAATTGTATTTTTTAAAATAAAATAATGTGTTATAATAAAGGTATAGTAAAATATAGGAGGATATAGTTATGAAAAATAAAAAGGGATTTACCTTAATTGAATTACTAGCTGTCATTGTTGTTCTTGGAATTATTATGTTAATCGCAGTAACTAGTGTATCAGGAGTAATAGAAAAAACCAAGAAAGATGCTTTCTTGGCAACGGCTAGATCTTATGTTGATGCTGTACGTACTCAATCAATAATGAATGGAACATTGCCTAGCTGTGATGGTGGTTATAAAACAGTTTATTTAAATAAAACTATGGTCGAAAAAGGTGGAATAACTAGTCCCTATGGGAATCAATTTCAAATATTGGAAAATAGTACTATTCCTGCTAATATCGATGATTTAAATGCTGATATTAGCACTGCCGTTTCTTTTATTGAGATATATGGAGAGACTGAAGATGGTAACTGTCAATATGAGTATGATCTTTATTTATCCGATGGAGTTATGGGTATAGGTTGCTATCTTGATAATCATGATTCTGGTAATGCTGTTGGTACCATAAATTTAGACACAAATGATGTTGCGCGAATTGAAAACTGTCAAATAAATGAGTAAAATTTCAATATAAATAGCCAAAAGCTTACATCTTTAATCGTTTTTCCAGTCTTAATATCATAATCGAGATTTGCTAGATCTACTAAATATACTAGCAGGTCTTTTTTTTGAAAAGATAAACCTTTGACTCTAGCCATTTCGATCGCATACTTATGCTTTCCTAAATACTCGGCAATCTCTTGATCATTACGATAGAATTTACTTAAAACTTTTACTTGATAAATTAATCTTAATTGATTACTTAAATTAATTAAAATATTGATAATTTCTTCTTTTTTGATTAATTCTTGATAGATTTCAGCCATCTTTTCCTTATTTTTAGTAATAATCGCATCAATTAAAGAAAAGATGTTATCATCGATACTTTTAGTAGTAATTAGATCAATATCGTCTTTGGTAATTAATTTTTCTTCCAGCTTTAACATTTTTAACTTCGTTAACTCATTTTTGATTTTCCCATAATCATTTCGACAGTATTGGTCGCGAAGTAATTGAAAAATATGGTGAGGAAAAGCTAAAAGAAATTGCTAAACTCAAT
>CAZBQC010000011.1:7434-22199 GCA_964494015.1 uncultured Muribaculaceae bacterium | reverse complement strand
AATAACCATTCTAGGTAATCCTGAAACTGGCGGTTTGGGATTCAACAGAGGACCTAATAATTTTTCTGCTTATATAAATGGAGGATATAAATATGCAACTAGTAATCAAGCGACAGTTATAAATAAAGTATATTCTCTTAGTGGTTCTTATAATTTAACTCAAGTTTCGCTATATGAAAATGGTGTTAAATATACTAATAGTCAGACAAAGGCCATCGCCTATAACTCTACAACTGTGCTTGCCATTGGTTGTAACCCAAATGGTACTAGTTGTGGTACTTTTGTTGGTATGAGAGTATACTCATTTAGACTTTATAATCGTGCTTTAACTGATGCCGAAAGATTGCAAAATTATGCTGTCGATGTAGAAAGATTTGGTATAACCTAAAATTAAATAAATCAATAAACTGGCTATTCCTCCATGAATAATTCTCGCTATTAAAAAAGGGTAATATTTGATCTTTGTATTAGATAGAATACCAAGAGTCTGAATGTGGACACTTAAACCACCAAATGAAATAAAAAAAGTGGCAAGAGTAGCTTTGTACACTAGTGGAATACTTAATTCACTAGTGTATTTTAGTCCCTGAGTCATTTCAAAGATTCCATTGAGTATTGTTTGATGATAAGAATTAAGTTGAAGAATGTTATTTAAAATTGTTGTAATGATTAGAAAAAAGGTAATCGTTCCAAAGATTAGAATTAATGTATAAAAAGAATTAATAATTGAATTAGCTAAAATTCCAGAAAAGGTTTTTTGACTATTAATTCTTTTTTGATGAATATCATCGATGACCTTACCCAAGTTAGGCTTCGTTTCTCTAATTGGAACTTTGTTATAATTTCTAAAGAGCAGGGCCACGATAAAATTAGTAAGATAATGACACAATAAAATATAGACGCCAATTTTCAAATTATTTAAATAAATTATCCCAATCGTACCAATAATAAATAATGGATTAGAAAAATGAGTAAAAGTTAATACTTGTTCGGCTTCGATTTTCGTAATCAGTTTTTTATCATAAAGTTCCTTAGTATATTTTGCAGCACTAGGAAATCCCGATACCATACTCATAAACAGAATAAAAGAGGCACTGCCCGAGAGATTAAACAGCCTGTTCATACTTTTTTTACATAATTCACTGACAACTTCAACTGCTCCATAATTGATTAATAAGTCTGAAATAATGAAGAAGGGGAAAATAGCTGGAATTAAATTCCTCGTCCAGATATTAAAGGAGAAATTTACTGTTTTAATGACATCCCGAGAATATATCAAAATTAAGATAGTCAAAGACAATAATAAAAGAATAATTATAATACTGGTAACTTTTCTTCTCATAAAATAAACTCTTTCTGTTATAATTATATAAAGGAGACGATATGCTTAATAAAATATATGAAAAGTCCAAAAAATATATCAAAGAAAATTATAAACGATTAGCCATTTTACTAGTGGCTTTCTTGGTTTGTACCTATAGATTACCTTTTTATATCAATACGACTGGTGGGACCATCAACGTCGATAAAAGGATCTCGATCGATGGTGAATATCATAAGTCTGGTAGCTTTAATCTAGCCTATGTTTCGGAATTGACAGCAACTATTCCTACTTATCTTTTGAGTTATGTCATCAATGACTGGGAAATAATCGACGCCAGTGAATACAAGATTGACACTAACGACAGTATTGAAGACATTGCTTATCGTAATCGCTTGTATTTAGATGAAGCTAATCAGAATGCTATTAAAGTAGCGTATACTAAGGCTAATAAAAAGTTCGAAGTTATCGATACCAAGTTTCAAATTTTATATATTGATAAGATTGCTGAAACGACCTTTAAAGTAGGAGATATTATCTTAGAAGCTGAGGGTGTAAAGATTACCTCGTTGGATGATTACAAGCAAGTAACTAATACTAAAGAGGTAGGAGATTTTATTAATCTTAAAGTTAAACGTGATGGCAAAAAAATCGATGCTAAAGCTAAAGTACAATTAACTAATAATGAGAAATTAACAGGTATTTATATTATTAAAATATATGATTATGAAACAGAACCTGATATCGATATTAAGTTTAAACATAATGAATCTGGACCTTCTGGCGGTTTTATGATGGCTCTTGCTATCTACAACAAGTTAATAAAAAAAGATCTTACCCATGGTCTTAAAATCGTCGGAACTGGTACGATCGATGAAGACGGGAATGTCGGACCAATCGGAGGAGTAGTTTATAAATTAAAGGGTGCTGTTAAGAGTAAAGCTGATATCTTCTTTGTTCCAGAAGGAGAAAATTACAGTGATGCTCTTAAGTATAAAAATCAAAAAGGTTATAAGATCAAGGTTATTCCTATCAAGAACTTTGATGAGGCTATCGAGTTTTTAGAAAATTATTAATAATAAACCAGAAGTAGAAACTATAAAAAATCCTTCTCATTAAAAATTTAACCAAATGAAACTGATATTTATATCAGTTTTTTTCATATATTTAATTAGGTGATTTAATGTTTTTTCAAATCCTTGACTTAATAAGAAACCTCTTCTTCTTCACAACATCTTACTCTAATAATTTATTCCCTGACCCTTTAAGTAAAGAAGAAGAGGAACTAGAGATTCAAAAATTTAAAGCTGGAGACAAAGAGGCTCGTAATAAACTAATTGAACATAATTTGAGACTGGTAGCTCATATTGTTAAAAAATTCGATTATAAAAATATCGATCAGGATGATTTAATCAGTATTGGAACAATTGGACTAATCAAAGGAGTCGATTCTTTTTCCAATAATCATGGCACGAGGCTCACGACCTACTGTGCCAGATGTATCGAAAACGAAATACTGATGTACTTTCGCAGTAACAATAAAAATAACAAGAATATTTCCATCAACGAGAGTATCGGTTTTGACAAAGAAGGTAATGAAATTACCATTATCGATATTTTAAAAAGTCCCAAACCAGATTTTATCAATGAAATTCATACGAACGATAATATCAAATTACTTAATAACTATATTAAAGTTTTAAGCGATCGTGAACGAGATATTGTCGTTCGAAGATATGGTTTAAACAACCATCGAGAACAAACTCAAAAAATGATTGCTAAAACTTTAAAAATATCCCGAAGTTATGTCTCTCGAATTGAAAAAAGAGCTCTTACCAAAATGCTGAAAGAATTTATTAAAAATAAAAATTATACCGACGATTAAAAAAGCTATTAACAATAGACAATTATCTTAAAACATAGTATAATAATTTAGTAATATAGGTGGTTTTATGAAAGAAAAAGCTAAAAAATTATTGAAAAAAAATCACAACCTAAAAAATCAAGTTTTGATTTCAATAATTTTTTCAGTCGGTTTCTTTTTAGTAGCACTAGGTATTTCTCACTATCTTTTTTTACCGAGAATTGAAATTAATAACCAAGAGTTACTAATCATCAAAGTCAATACCGATTATCAAGAATATGGAGCAAAAGTCAGTTCCATTATCAAGAGTTCAAAGAGCAAGATTAAAATTGTCGGCAGCGTTGATTCCAAAAAGGTTGGAACCTATCAAGTTTACTACAAAGTTAATGGCTTGTTTGGAGAGAATACGAGAGTAAGAGAAGTAAAGGTGATCGATGATATCAAACCGGAGATTACTTTAGAAGGTGAAGTTTCTTTTTCTTTATGTCCCAACGCTAAATATGTTGAAGCCGGTTATCTTGCTGTCGATAATTACGATGGGGATTTAACAGCTGAGGTGAAAATTACAGAAAAAGACAATGATGTTATCTATTATGTTCAAGATTCTAGTGGTAACAGTAATATGGCTGCAAGAAATATTAAAAGAGAAGATCTAGTAAAACCTAAAATATCGTTGAAAGGATATAGTCACTATTATCTAAAATTAAATAATAAATATTATGAAGAAGGATATACTGCTAGTGATAACTGTAGCGATGTCAGCAATAAAGTCACTGTTTCAGGAACAGTTAACACGAGCCAAGTTGGTACTTATAATCTAACTTACACAGTTCAGGATGAATTTAATAATCAGAGTTCCATCGAAAGGAAGGTTACGGTGTATAATCCAGCTAACCCTAATTTTAATACGGTATATAAACCTGGTCATATTTATTTGACTTTTGATGATGGTCCAGGCAATATCACTAGTAAAGTACTGGACATTTTAAAAGATGAGGGTATTAAGGCAACATTCTTTGTCATTAACAAAGGAACGGCGTATGATTATCTGATTAGAAGAGCCTATGATGAAGGGCATACTATTGCTCTTCATAGTGGTACTCACGATTATAAGAAAATATATTCTTCTATTTCCGCTTATTTTGACGACTTAAACAACATCAGTAATGTTGTTAAACGAGTCACGGGGACCGAATCAAAAATAATCCGTTTTCCTGGAGGAAGTTCTAATACGGTTAGTATTGCTTATTATCCTGGAATTATGACCGTCTTAACCAATGAGGTTTTATCAAGAGGTTACCATTATTTCGATTGGAATGTCGATAGTGAGGATGCTGGAAGTGCCGAGACTAAGGAACACGTTTATTACAATGTTATAAATGGATTAAGACATAATCAAACTAATATCGTCTTAATGCATGACTGTAGCAATAATTATAAAACCTTGAATGCGCTAAGAGATATTATCAACTTTGGTAAGGCTAATGGTTATACTTTTGCACCTATCGATATGGAAACTCCGATGATCAGGCATCGTCTTAACAATTAGAAAGGTTAAATATTATGAATAAATTTCTTCCCACTATGTATCAAAAAAGTATCTATGATCTTGATTACAAAAAGCTAAAAAAGCGAGATATCAAGTGTTTGATTTTTGACCTTGATAATACCATAGCTTTGTTAGGTGGCAACTTCGATCTTGATAAAACTAAGGAACTTTTTACTAGTTTAAAGATCGATTTTCGAGTAGCTATTATTTCTAATGGTCAAAGAAAAAGAGTTAGATCATATGCTGAATTATTAGAAGTCGATTACATCTCTCGAGCTTTAAAACCCTTACCACTCGGATTAACCAAAATTAAAAATAAATATCATTTGAAAAAGCCTGAAATGTGTATGATCGGAGATCAATTATTAACAGATATCTTATCTGGTAATTTATTTGGCTCATGTACTGTTTTGGTCGATCCTTTAGGTAAAAAAGATCTAAAAATTACGGGTGTTAATCGTTTGATCGAAAAACAAATTTTTCATGTTTCCAAGAAATTAAAAAGAGGTAATTATTATGAATAAAACATGTAAGGGTTGTGGTATTAAACTTCAAAATGAAAATACTTTAGTCGAAGGTTACACAGTTAATTTGACTAATCGACTTTGTGAACGCTGTTTTCGTCTTAAACATTATGGCGAATACAAAGTTATCGCAAGGTCAAATGAAGATTATGTCAGTATCTTAAAATCAGTCAATAGAACTAAAGATTTAGTACTTTATATTGTCGATTTGTTAAATCTTGATCAGGACCTTAAAAACATTCGCACCTATTTAAGTAATCAGATCATCTTGGTTTTAAACAAAAGAGATATCCTTCCTAAAAGTGTCGAAGATGAGAAAATAATTAACTATCTAAAAAATCTTAATCTTGATTTTTTAGATATTGTCGTCGTCAGTACGAAAACTAATTATAATTTGGATTTACTGCTAAGTAAAATAAAAAAATATAAGACTAGTAAGGAAGTATATGTCGTTGGGCATACTAATGTCGGAAAGAGCAGCTTAATTAATAGTTTCATTCGAAATTATTCAGAGAGTGATGAAGAACTGACTATTTCACCACTGCCTTCGACCACTTTAAATAAAATAAGTATTGCTATCAATAAAAACTTAACAATTATTGATACTCCTGGTTTAATCGACAATAACAGTATCATTAACTATGTCAGTTTTGAGACTATTAAAAGAATTAATCCTAAAAAAGAAATTAAACCTCGAACCTATCAGATTAGAGCTCATACTTCTTTAGTTATCGATCGCTTGATAAGAGTCGATTATCAGGAAGGTGATAGAAACAGTTTTACTTTTTATTTGTCCAATGACCTTAAAATCAAAAGATTTGGAATTGGCAGGAATTATATGAAGGATTTATATAAAGTTAGCCTTAATACTAAATATGGAGAAGATGTCGTCATTGATGGCTTAGGTTGGATCAAAATTGTCGCACCGACTAAATTAGATCTTTATCTGAATCGAAATATCGAGGTCTTTATCAGAAAGAGTCTTATTTAAGGAGGCACTGATGTTAGAGATTAAACATTATAGTAAGATTTACAAAGGAAATAAAAAGGCGGTTGCCAATTTGTCATTAAAAGTTCAAAAAGGAGATATTTATGGATTTATTGGTCCAAATGGTGCCGGGAAAACGACGACTATTAAATCGATCGCCGGAATCCTTGACTTTAATGATGGCGATATTCTAATCGATGGAACTTCGATTAAAAAGGATCCAGTTTTGTGTAAAAGCAAGATTGCTTATATTCCTGATAATCCGGATCTTTATGAATATCTGACGGGAATAGGGTATTTGAATTTTATTGCCGATATTTTTGAAACTAAAGAAGAGTCTCGTGAGAAATTAATTAAAAAATATGCTGATCTATTTGAGATAACCAAAAATTTAGGAGATTTAATCTCCACATACTCACATGGCATGAAACAGAAATTGATTCTTATTTCCGCCTTAATTCATCAACCTAAATTATTGATTTTGGATGAACCATTTGTAGGGCTTGATCCAAAGGCTAGTCATACCTTAAAGGAAATTATGCACGAATTATGTGAGAATGGTTCAGCAATCTTTTTCTCCACCCATGTTTTGGATGTCGCTGAAAAGTTATGTAATAAGATAGCCATTATTAAGAATGGTCAATTAGTAGTAGCAGGAGATATCAAAAAGGTAGTCAAAGATTCAAGTCTTGAACATATTTTCTTGGAGCTAACTGATCATGAGTAAGATCTGGTTACTATTAAAAATTAATCTTCTCAATATTTTTGGTCTCGCCGAATTAAAAAATTTTCAACATAAGAAAAAGAGTCTTCAATTTCTTCTCATCACCGTTTTAGCTTTTGGAGTTTTATTCTTTTATGTGTACCAATATTCATCTTTATTGATGGATGGTTATTTAATGTTAGAAATACCACATGTCCTACTGGTGCAAATGTTTGTGTTAGCCAGTACTTTTATTCTCTTTACGACAATATACAAGGCTAATGGTCTCTTATTTAATTTTAAAGACTATGATATGGTTATGAGTCTTCCGATTACGACCAAATCAATTGTCATCAGTAGAATTATTTTAACTTATATTTATAATATTTTTTATAATCTTTTAATTATGCTGCCAAGTTTTCTTGTCTATGTAACGAGAACTAATCCTGATATCGGTTTTTATTTTCTCTATTTCATTACTCTCGTTATTCTACCACTGGTACCAATGATTTTAGGAGCGATTATTGGCAGTATTGTCACCTATGTTTCGTCTTACTTTAAAAGAAAAAATATTATCAATGTTGTTTTCTCGATCGTATTTATGGCCCTAATCATGTATATCAGTAGCAACAGTGATCAAACGGCTATTGATGCTGCTAATATTGGTGTTTCAATCGTCAATATCTTCGATAAGATCTATCCACTTTCGAAAGTTTACAGCTCTATTATTTCTGAAGGTAACTTATTAGCTTTACTAATCTATATAAGTCTTCCTTTATTACTATTTTATCTTTTCACGATCGTTTTAAGTTCGAACTATAAAAGAATTAATGGTTTAATTACTTCCAATAGTACTAATAAGAACTATAAGTTAAAAAAATTGAAAACTTCCTCGGTCTTAGTTAGTCTTTATAAGAAAGAGTTTAAAAGATATTTTTCGAGCAGTACCTATGTCTTAAATACGGGAGTTGGCTATATCCTCTTGATCATTAGTTGCTTTGCTCTTGTTACCTTTGGCCAGGATAAATTAGCTTTATTCCTAGCTATACCGAATATGAATTTTCAAAATGTTATTCCTTTGTTGATGGCCATGTTTGTCTCGATTTCTTCGACGACCAGTTCCAGTATTTCTTTAGAAGGAAAAAAATTATGGATCATTAAAAGTTTACCGGTTAATGTCAAAGATATTTTTAAGAGTAAGGTCTTAGTAAATTTATCACTATCTGTTCCAACCATCATCATTGTTGGAGGAGTCTTCAGTCTTTATTTTAAGTTCAGCTTAGTTGGAGTTTTACTGACCTTTATTATTCCTCTTCTCTATGCCTATTTATCAGCTTATTTAGGTCTACTCATCAATTTATACTTTCCAAAGTTTGATTATGCCAATGAGGTTCAAGTTGTTAAACAGAGTATGGCCTCATTCATTGCTGTGATGATCGGAATGCTTTTTGCTATCGTACCTCTTGCTATCGATATCAAAGACTTTAATCACAATCTTTATTTATCATTAATAGGGTTAATTATTTTAATATTGAATATCATAGTTAAGAGATTAGTTGATACTAAAGGAGTTAAATTATTTAATAAATTTTAAACTAAAAAAGTGCTTATCTAGCACTTTTATTTTTGCTTTTTAATTAAATAGAATTCCTTGCCAAGTTTTTTATCTTCATCGAGTGCTAATTCGTAGCTGTTTCTATCAGAGCTGTTCATAGAATTCAATAAAGTTCCAAGAGCAATTAATTTTTTTCTTCTGGCATCTTCAGCATAGCTGTCTTTCTCATTAATGGCATCAAGACATAGACCATAATATTTATCTTGTCTTAATTTTGTAGTCTGAGACAAAGAGACATCTAATCCTTCGCAAATAATAACATCAAATTCATTAATACAAGGATAACTATAATAATATCTATTATATGGAACCTTAGGGGCTTCATATAAAAAATGTTGATCGTTTTCCGGAGTCTTTGGTACATATATTTCTCCTTGTTGCATATAGCCAAAAGCTCCATTCATTTCGTATTTATCTAATTCACTATAAATAACTTTTCTAGAAAGTAAATACTGTCTAAATATCGTTAAAAATTGTGATAGTGAATTTGGTACTGACTGACCTAATTCTAGTATTTCATTATAATTATTTGGATTAAAACCATTAGCTATTAAGTATTGTAAAAATAACATCGAATTTTTAGTATCTTTAGTAATTTCCATTTATATCTCCCTTCTTTTTATAGAAGGTATTATAACTTAAAATCAAAGATAAGTCAAAATTATTAAAATATCAGCCATGATATTTCTTTAAATTTCATCAAAACTATTTCCAAAAAAGATAAATTTCTATATAATTAATTTAGGAGTAGCAATATGAGACGTGATGAAATAGATCGAGAAAAATTATCTCCCATGATGAAACAGTATCTGGATATAAAAGATGCCTATAGTGATATGATTGTCTTTTTTCGTCTTGGAGATTTTTATGAAATGTTTTTTGAAGATGCCATTCTTTGCAGTAGGGAGTTAGAATTAGTTTTAACTGGCAAAAGTGCTGGACTGGATGAACGAATTCCCATGTGTGGAGTACCGTATCATGCCTATCAGAGTTATTTAGAAAGATTAGTTAATCTAGGCTATAAAGTTGCTATCTGTGAACAATTAACTGATCCCAGAGACTCAAAAGGGGTAGTTGACAGGAATGTCGTCCAAGTTGTAACTAAAGGCACGGTTTTAGATAATACTTTGAATGCTAGAGATAATAACTATATTGGTAATATTTATGATTTTGAATACTGTTATGCTATCAGTTATACTGATATTTCAACTGGGGAATTCAATGCTTTTTTAGTCGATGACCAAGAATCTTTAATTAAAGAAGTAACTAATAAAAATCTTAAAGAGATCATCGTCAATCCTGAAATCGATCGAGAAATAGTTAGTCTGCTTCGAACTAATTATAATATTTTAGTTACAATTACCGATTTAATCTATCAAGAGAATAATTATGAATACATCTATAGCGATATTAAAGATATTAGAATTATTACGGCGGTTAAACATTTACTTAAATACTTAGTTGATACCAAGAAGGGTAGTTTAGAACATCTACAAAAGATCAATGTCCTTGATTTAAATCAATATCTCTTATTTGATATTCATACCAAGAAAAATTTAGAATTAGTGGAAACGATCCGTAATAAAGAACGTACTTATTCATTGTTATGGCTCTTAGATAAAACTAAAACAGCAATGGGCAGTAGATTTTTAAAACAAAACATCGAGCGACCATTAACTAGTATTGAAGCAATTGAACGAAGATATGATCTCATTGAAAAACTATTGACGGAATTTATTTACAAGGAAGAGTTAATTCGTGAATTAGCTAATATTTATGATTTAGAACGATTAGTAGGAAGAGTCAGCTATGGTAATTTAAACGCTCGAGACTTATTACAATTAAAAGTATCTCTTCAAGTCCTTCCTAAAATAAAGAATATTTTAGAAGCCATCAATTACGATAAAGACATGGAAACATTGGATGATTTAGTCGACTTATTAGAAAAAAGTATCAACGAAGATCCTCCTATTACTGTCAAAGAAGGTGGACTTATCAAAGATGGTTATCATCCGGAATTAGATGAGTTGAAAAGCCTTCGTAAAGGAAGTAAAGACTTTATCGTCAAATTAGAAAACGAGGAAAGAACCAAAACTGGTATTAAGAATCTTAAAGTTGGCTATAATAAAGTTTTTGGTTACTATATTGAAATTAGTAAAGGAAGCGTACCTTTAGTTAAAGAAGAGTTTGGCTATACGAGAAAACAAACTTTATCGACCGGTGAGAGATTTATCACTGAAGAATTAAAAGCTAAAGAAGAGATTATTTTAGGTGCTGAAGAGAAAATTATCAATTTGGAATACTATTTATTCATGGAAATTAGAAGCAAGGTTAAAGAATATATCGGTCGCATTCAAGCTATTTCCAAAGTTATTAGTGAAGTTGATATGTTGACGAGTTTAGCAACAGTGGCTGAAAATAATAATTATACGAGACCAAGACTTGTTTTAGAACGAAATATCAATATCAAAGATGGTCGCCATCCAGTAGTTGAAATCGTCAACAAAAACGACTATGTTCCAAACGATATCATCATGAATGAAAGTACGGATATTTTATTGATTACTGGTCCGAATATGGCCGGTAAAAGTACTTATATGAGACAATTAGCAATCATCGTTATTATGGCTCAAATCGGTTCTTTTGTTCCCTGTAAGAGTGCAAGTCTTCCAATCTTTGATAAAATCTTCACGAGAATTGGAGCCTCTGACGATTTAGTAGGAGGAGAATCCACTTTCATGGTCGAAATGAAAGAAGCCAATACAGCCATTAGTGAAGCTACAGTGAACAGTTTAATTCTTTTTGACGAGTTAGGTAGGGGAACAGCAACCTATGATGGAATGAGTCTAGCCCAGGCTATTTTAGAATATATTCACGATAATATTAAAGCTAAAACCCTATTTTCAACTCATTACCATGAATTGACCAGTCTTTCGATGACACTGAATCGTTTAAAAAATATTCATGTCAGTGCCATTGAGGAAGATGGTAAAATAACTTTCCTACATAAAGTAAAAAGTGGTGCGGTCGACAAAAGTTATGGTATCCATGTGGCATCACTAGCACGTCTTCCAAAATCCTTAATCAAGAGAAGTGAGGAAATTTTAAGTACATATGAAAATAAAAAGGTCAAAGAAAAAACCTTTGTCCAAACTTCATTGTTTTCTTCCTCTGATGAATGTGAAGAAGAGAGTATCGTTATCGAAAAGCTAGCAATGATTGATCCTCTTCAATTGACACCAATCGAGGCTTTAAATAAATTATACGAACTAAAAAATGATTTGAATAAAGAAAAAGGAAACTAGTATTAAATTTCCTTTTTCTTTATATAAATATCTTTAATTACCTCATAACTTAGGTTATTTAATTTTAATGTATTTAAAAGTTTTCTATCACTTTCAACGATATAGGTTAAACTTTGATCAAAAATTGTTTCTTTTATTTGATAGTCTTTAATTAAATTGGTTAATAATTTCTGTTGATCATAAGAAACAATAATCTTTATTAGAAAACCCTTTTCTAATTCAATAATCTGGTTTTCTTTTAAACATTCAATAATTCCTTTAGAATAAGCTCTTATAAGACCATTAGCACCCAACTTTATTCCGCCAAAATATCTGATCACAATAGCTAGACAAAAGTTAAGATTATTTTTCGTCAAAACATTTAAAATTGGTTTTCCAGCTGTACCACTAGGTTCATTATCATCACTAAATTTTTGAGTATTATCGATAACATACGCATAACAAATATGTGTTGCGTCACTATATTCTTTTTTGATTTGATCTAAATATTTATTGACTTCCTCAATATTTTGAACTTTATATAAGTAAGCAATAAACTTACTTTTCTTAACAACTATTTCATGTCTGTTATCATTATTAATCGTCTTCATGATTTGTTTTTTTTAAAGAAATCATCTTGAAAACCAATACTAACATGTCTAGCATCACAGAAAGGTTTATTAGTCGATGCTCCACAACGACACAAAGTCACACGATTTCTTATTTGAAAAACACTTCCTGTTTCATCTTCAATTGGAATTCTTCCTCTTACCCAAAGAGGACCACTACAATCTCGAAGTGGATCTTGTAGAATAACAATACTAGGCTCAAAAGCTGGTTCAATTTCCAAACCAGTTTTTTTGTCGATCATAACTAATCGACCGGATGGACATTCACAAGCCATTTTAACTGCCCAATCTTCTTGATACTTATTTTTGGCTTCTTCAGTGACAGTCCAAACATCTCCTTCACTCGAATGACAAAATCTCGCAAAAGCACATAATATTTCCCAATCTTTTAAAAGCAGATTTTTTCCTTCATATTTTTTTGCTTCCTCGTCAGTATAAACCTTTTGAGCAGTTAGAGTTCCATCAAAATTAACATGACTATGCGATCCATCACAATAAGGTGGTGTTTTTGATTTGCCACAACGACACAAATAATACGTCTTTTTTAAATCAAAATTTCTTCCTTCTTTATAAAAGTAACAGGTATCATTTCGACTGATAATCATTTCTTTTAGGGGAATACTTCCTGTCACTTCATAGGGTCCATTTTTCATAATTTTAATTTTTTTATTATCCATTTTTACCACCACTTAATTATATTATATATAAAAGATAGTTATTTGTAAATGAAGTTAATTATGATAATAATTAGCCTCATAGGCAATATTGAAGACTAATCCCACTAAAATCATATAAGATAATAACGAAGAACCACCGTAACTGATGAAAGGTAAGGTTATTCCAGTAATTGGCAAGAGTCCAATTGTCATGCCAATATTTTGAATTTGCTGATAAGAGAGCATTCCCACGATTCCAAAGATAACATATTTATTAAAATTGTTGTTTTTCCTTTTGGTGAGATTAATTAAATTAACCAGAAAATAAATAATTAAGACTAATAAGAATATCGCTCCCATAAATCCAAAATTAGAGGCATAAGTCGAAAAGATAAAATCGGTTTGAGGTTCGGGGAAATAAATGGGTGTTTTATTAAAACCAAATCCTAAAAATCCTGCTCCACTAATAGCAAGAAGAGAATTTTCTAACTGCATGCCACTACCTTGAGTCCAGTTAAAAAGGCGATCCAGTCGATAGAAAAAGTTAGTTCCCAATATTTTAATAAATAAATCTTTATCTACAAAATAAACGATTAAAACACTACCGACCATTAAACCGATGACTCCCAAAAAATAAGTAAACCAACGCAATTTGATTCCTTTAACAAACAACATGAAGATTGCAATGACAAAATAGATAATGACTGCTCCAGTATCAGGTTGAAGAAAAGTTAAGATGCTGGGAATCAATAAAACTAAAAGAACCTTTAAGATCAACTTAAATTCATTAATTAGAGTTTTCTTAGACTTACTTTGATCATCTTTCTCCAAGATTGAAGCAAGAGAGAGAATTAAAACGATCTTCATAAATTCACTAGGCTGAAAACTGATATAATCTCCAATGATAATCCAACTTTTACTACCATTGATATCGATTCCAAAGAATAAAAGAGCCACCAACAAAAGATTAATTCCAAGATAAAGAAACCAAATATTCTTGACTATTAATTCATTTCCCTTTAAAAGAATGATAATGGCTAAGATAAATCCTAGAAAATAAAAAATCAGCTGTTTTAGATAAAGATCCTTTAAATAATTAGGCAAATATGTCGTAGCACTATAAATACTGATGATACTTAAAAACATAAAAATAATTAGTGGCAATAAAATATTAATTTCAAATTTTAATCTTTTCATACCTATATTATGTGAGAGTAGACAATTTTTATAATTTTTTTCATAGAATAAAGTGGAGAGTGATAAAGTGAAAAATAAATTACCGAGAGTATATCAAAATCCCCTTAATCGTAAAATCAATAATAACATGCGTGTTTATTATGATCAAGCTTCTAATAACGTTGTCGTTGATTCTAAACCAATTTTCAAATCTAATGAAAAACAAGATGTCAATAAAAAAATCGCCGAGCTTTTTAGTAGAAATGGCTATATTTTTAATTTAGATGTCATTATTAGAACGACCGATGAAGTAATGGAAACTAAGATTGCCGGCAAAATCAAGAATTATATCATTACTTTAGACAATAAAGTTATACCAATTGCCAATATTATCGAAATTAATGAAAAAAATTAAATTCCTTCAATAAAAAACTCCTCTTAGGAGTTTATTTTTTT
>CAZBQC010000011.1:0-7334 GCA_964494015.1 uncultured Muribaculaceae bacterium | reverse complement strand
CTTCCATAATTTATCCCCCTTCCTTAACATTCATTGACAATGATGTCAGGTAAGCATTGAATTGCACATATGCAATCTATATTAATAGTTGCATTTTTACCTGTACTCACATAATCCATGTATAAATCTGTCGTATCAGGATTTGGCTTTAATAAGGCAACAACTACTGAATTATCACACACTTCTTCAACTCTAAAGACACTAGAGGTATAAGTTTGATTATTATCGGTATATTCTATTTCTAATAAGTTATTATTACATAGATATAGTGTAATCGGTCTTGTATTGAAGCATAAAAGGTGGCCACTTTCTCCTAAAAATGGTTTAGTACAAGTATTATCTATACAATCTAGTTTTTCGGCGTTTTTCTGTAGAACAGCAATGGCTCTTAGAACATTAGCTAAGCAGTTATCATTTTGAATATTCATAAATTCAACTCCTTTATATATTTATCTAGTATAGATTATTCATTTTCTCTTATTTGGTGTGTTATTAATAACTAGAAAAAGATTTCTTTTTATTTTAAAATATTGTATAATGGATTAGGTGATCATATGAAAGTTGAATATTTGATTATTCTTGTCGTCTTACTGATAATTTTAGCCGCTGTTTTAAAAGCTAACCGAAAAAATGCTCATTTAGAGATGAATAAACTATTAGATTATTTAGGTGGAATGGATAATATTCTAAATACAGAAAGTAATTTATCGAGATTTATTGTCACTTTACGAGATATTACCAAGGTTAATAAAGAAGCTATTCAGAAATTGGGTGCTAAAGGGATTGTCGAAATTGATAATCAACTTAAAATAATTTTAGGAGTTAATTCTAAACAATTAAAAAAGTATATTGACGACTTAAAACGATAGATTTAGTCGTTTTTTTGTATATTTCGACAAATTTCGCCAAAAGAAAGACATATAATTAAATGAGAAAGAGAGTGTTAGTATGATTTATGTCGAATCAATTCTTTTAAATCTTATTTTTATTTCTTTTCCTTTAATGATCTATTTACTATATGTTGCCTATAATCGAAAAGTGAGAAAGGATAATGAGAGTTTTTACTTGGAAGTTGCTCTTTACAGTGCTGTTTATTTAATTATCAAATATGCTGATATTAATCATGTTCAGGTACCCACACTTCTTTTACTTAATATTCCACTCCTAATCAGTTATTTAAAGAATAAAAATTTTACTTCGATTGTTTTATCTATTATCATTGGTGGTTATTATGTAATTGAACTTAATCATCCTTTATATTTGATTTTTCTTGAATATATTATCTATTATGCTGTCTACGTCTTTATTGTCAGAAGAAAAATTAAGATTAATACGCTAATCAATAGTTTTGTTCTGATTAAGGCCTTTATTATTTCAATGGAAGTTTTCTACCTAATTAGACCTTTTAATATTTTTTTCTATAACTTTACCTATATTTTTATTAATATCTTAATTTTATACAGTGTCAGTTATTTGGTATTATTTCTTTTGGAAAAAGGAGAGGAAATTATCGATTTGAACAATACTTTGATCGAACTTGAAAAAGAGAAATCGTTACGAGCCTCCCTTTTTAAAATAACTCATGAGATTAAAAATCCAATTGCGGTTTGTAAAGGATACTTGGATATGATCGATACCAGTAATAAGAATAAGATGGATAAATATGTTCCGATCATTAAAGAGGAAATTAATCGCACTCTTACCTTGATGGATGATTATTTAGATTACACCAAGATTAAAGTGGAGAAAAGTTATATCGATATTTATTATCTTCTAGAAGATACCACCGATTCGATGAGTGGTCTCTTCAAAAAAAGTAATGTGATAACGGATTTTAAAATACCGAGAAAAGAATTATATCTTAATGCTGATTACAATCGTTTAAAACAGGTTTTAATCAATATTTTTAAAAATTCGATCGAAGCTAAAAAAGAAGCTGAGGATTTAAAAATTAGTCTAAAGACGAAGACTGATGGCGATAACTTAATTATTATAATTACCGATAATGGAATAGGCATGGATGAAGAAACTTTGGCTAGAGTAACCGAAATGTTTTTTACCACCAAGAAGACTGGAACTGGATTAGGTCTTAGCTTATCTCGTGAAATCATTGAACTCCATCAAGGTACTATCAAGTATTCTTCAGAATTAGGGAAGGGAACGAAAGTAGTTATTACTTTACCCATCAAAGAAAAAAACTAGGGTCTTCCTAGTTTTTTAAATGGAACGATACAAATCTTTATCTTTGAAAGGGTTCTTTTTATCGATTCTATCGACAAATAAAATTCCTTCTAAATGATCTAATTCATGCTGAAATGCCACCGCTAATTCTTCTCTAGCTCTTACTCTAATCTTATTGCCATCAATATCATATCCTTCGATAGTAACTCTTGCAAATCTTGGAATAATACCTGGAACTTCTCGATTGACACTCAAGCATCCTTCACCTTGTTCAACATAGATTTTTTCGATCGAATTACTTACCAATTTAGGATTAACTACCACATAATTATCAAATTTGCCTTCCTCTACTTCATGAACAATCACAATATATCTTTTTGGTATGCCTAGTTGAACAGGAGTAAGTCCCATACCGGGCCTTAAATCATAAAGTTTCGCTTTTTCTTCAATTTGACTATTGGTTAAAAATTCAATTATATCACTAATTGTTTTTTTATCTTCTTTACTAAGAGGGAAAATAACTTCTTCGCTGATAACTTTTAATCTTTTATCTTTTTCATCCAAGATATCTTTCATTAACAACATAATATCACCACATGCGTTTATTATATCATAAAAAAGATAAAAGACACACTCTTTTTTATTGATTAAAATTTAAAAATATAATATAATTTATCTATAATAAGGAGAATTAGATATGAAGAATAACAAAAAAGGATTTACGTTAATCGAATTAATATCAGTAATACTAATCTTGTCGATTGTCAGTTTAATCGCCATAGCCGTAAAAGTAAATTTAGATAAAAGTACTAAGGCAGCGTACTATAAATCGTTGGAAGGAACAGTATCCTTGTCTGGTCAAAAATATTTTTCAGATCATTTAGAAGAGCGACCAGTCGATACTGATTTTGCGAGTGTCATCGAAATAAATGGATTAAATTCACCAAAAAACTTAGAAAGCAAGTCTTATATATCCACAGTCTATGATGTGAATAAGAATGAGTGTCCAGGTAGGGTCATCACCTATATGAATGTCGATAAGGAATATACGTATGTGGCCTGTTTGGAGTGTCAGGATTATAACTCAGTCGATAATAATCGAATCTGTGACTGTGAAGTGATACCCACGATCGATGAGGAGACAGGAGAAGAGTACAGAACCTGTCAGTTAAGCGAGATAAGCACGCCAAGTGTAACCACAGTCAAGATTAACGATAATGACACTGAAATAGGTCCATATACATCATATGGAGAAGGAGAAGAAGTCTTCACTTATGACAACGCTATCTGGATCAAAGAAGGTATCAGAGTCAGCTATACGACTGATTATGAATATGCGAAAAAAATCAGAGTATTAGACGAAGAAGGAAAAATGGTTGATAGTATGTCCTGTAATTTAACCGGAACAGGAACAGAAAAAAGCTGTACCAAGAATATCAAGGCAACCACCTATGGAACTTACACAGCGTATGTAGTAGATGACTTAAACCGAATTTCAACCACTAAAGGGAAAGAATTTTATATTAAGATTGATAAAACAACTCCACAAATAGGTATTACAGCTTATGATACTATAGGAGGAGTATATGGTAGTGGAACTAGTACTAGGAATCTAGATTTACAATTAACGACAAGAGATCCAAAAATAGCACCCAGTGGCTACACTTATCAGTGGTATTACAGTACGGATTTAGTAAATGGAAATTCAACAAATGGAGTTTTAATAACAGAAATGAAAGTGATACCAGTAGGAGAAAACATCATTGAAGTAAAAGAAGAGGTTGAAGGAGAAGGAGAAGGAGAAGGAGATGGTTCAGAAGAGATTACTGATAAAGATACCAATGTCGGATACTTTTTCGATAAAACGAATCAATCTTTGTTTGTCAATGCTACAAGAGAGGTATCAATATCAAGGAGATATATTATAAAGGTAACAACAGGAGCAGGAATAAGTACCACTGACGAAGAAAACTTGAACATGAAGAATGTCACGATCAATCGACCAGCAGCGAAAGTGACCTTAACTGCAAAGAAAGCCAGTAGTGGAACAGCTCTAACGAGTAACTCTTGGTCAAACGAAGATGTCGTCTTAACAGCAAATATATCAGATTCTAATTATCGAGTCATCAGGTGGACAAAGACACCAAATGTAGAAGGTGGAGTTCCAACAAATATTCAAATTACCTCAACGACTTATAATGTTACCAGTATGTCTAATAATTCAGGTGATAAGTACACAGCGATTGTAGCTTTATCGGATAATACCGATCAGGAAGAGAGTGAAGGCTTCATTGTCAAAATCGATAAGACAGCCCCAAGCTGTGGAAGTGTCAGTGGATCAAGTACATCATGGACGAGTAGTAGTCGAAGTATTTCGGTAAAATGTAGTGATACCATCAGTGGATGTGCTGCGGCTACCTATTATAAGACTTTTAGTAGTACCGCTAAAACCGGATCAATCTCAATTAAAGATAAAGCTGGAAATACTAAGAGTTGTTCCGTCAATGTTTATGTCGATAAGACAGCTCCTAGTGTTACTGTAAGTAAATTTAATTGTGGAGGTACTCCAAATATTTGTACATTTAAAGCCTCAGCTTCTGATGGAAATTCCGGTCTATCGTATTTAAAAAGATCTACTAATGGTGGTTCTTATGCAACAGTAACTAATGGATCACAATATGAAGCTCCAGCAAGTTATTCAATGTGTGCCTATGCAGTTGATAAAGTAGGTAATCAATCCAGTACAAAATGTGTTTAATATTTTTCTATAATGATAATTGAATTTAATTAAAATAAAAGCTATAGATTTCTCTATAACTTTTTTATCTTGTAAATCTTTAATAAAAAAAGAAAAAGACTTCTCTTTTTCTTTTATCTTGTAAATCTAGATCCTAATACAATTACTAATAGAATAAATAATACTAATACTATTGCAAAGCTACTACCGCCGCCACCGCATCCGCAGCCGACAGGTGCTCCACAGACTGGATAAGGTGTTCCACAGCCACAGCCGAAGCCGCTGCCACTACCTCCAGGATAAAACATATATATTTCCCTCCTTTAACTATTATCTAATATAGTTTATTATATTTTTCCAAAAGTGTTATTACAATGGTCTATATTTTTAGATAAAAGATTGATTTAATTGGGATAATTTATTTAATAATATTAAAAATAATTAATTTATTAGAATCTAATTTAAATAAACTACTTCTTTTCTAAATTTACATCTTGAGAAATTCATGTTATAATTCCTTACAAGGAGATGATAAGATGAATTATGTTGAAAAGTTACGGAATGACATGATTAGTGCGATGAAGAATCAAGATAAAAATAGATTAATGACGATTAGAATGCTAAAAGGTGCTGTCGACTTAGAACATATCAATAGACAAAAAGAAATCGATGATGAAATGCTTTTCGAAGTAGCTGCTAAACAAATTAAGATGCGTTTAGAATCAATTAAAGAATTTGAAAAAGGTAATCGAGAGGATCTAATAGATAAAACTAACGAGGAGATCAAAATTATTAAAGAATATCTTCCCGAACAGTTAGATGAATCAGAAATTATTAAAATTATCGATGAGGCTTTTAAAGTTGTTAATCCAACCAAACCTTCGGATATGGGATTAATTATGAAGGAAATAACTCCTAAGTTAAAGGGTAGAGCCGATATGGCCAAAGTAAGTGAATTAATTAAGAATAAACTGACCAGTATTTAAGGGGACTTAAATACTTTTTGTTTTAAAAAATAATCTCCTTCATATAATTAGGTAGGAGAAAATAATGAAAAAAAGAATCAAAAGAACAAGGAGAATTCAGGTATTTTTTATAAAATTAATCTTTATTTTAATAGCTATCTTTTTTAGTAGTCATCTGATTAAAAACCTTGATCACTTTGATTTAAACCTCGGTATTTCCGACCGTGAATTTTTGAAATATTTAATTACTTCCTCTAATCATAATATTGATTATGAATATAACAATAAAATAGCAATTACTAAAGTCTTTAATTATTTTTCTAGCTTTGATTTTTATGAACCATCTAGTATTATCGATCTGACCTATAAAGATTTAGTGACTGTTCCAGAACCAATCATTAAAGAGGAAATACCTAAAATTGTCGAAATTAAAGAAGAGTTGCCATTAGTCTATATTTATAACACTCATCCCTTAGAAAACTATCGCTCAACTGCCAACCTTTATAATTTTACTCCTAATATTACGACAGCTAGTTACATTTTGCAGTCTAAATTAAAAGAATTAGGAATTATTTCTTTAGTTGAAGAAAACAGTGTTGCTGATATTTTAAGAGTCAATAACTGGTCATATGCCAGCAGTTACAAAGTCAGTCGTATGTTTTTAAATAGTGTCAAAGAAAAGAATCCTTCTTTAAAATACTTTGTCGACCTTCACCGCGACTCCATTACTGGAAATTTATCGACAATTACCATCAATAACAAGAGTTATGCCAGGTTTCTCTTTGTCATCGGACTAGAAAATAGTAATTACAAAGCTAATCGAGAAGTAGCTGTTACTCTTTCTAATAAAATAAATAGTTTATACCCTGATTTAAGTCGTGGAATATATGAAAAAAAGGGAGCCGGAGTCAATGGAGTTTACAATCAGGATTTTGATAAGAATACGATGCTAGTCGAAATTGGTGGTGTCGATAATAATTTAGAGCAAGTCAATAGTTCGACAGAAATATTAGCTAAAATTTTATATGATTACATCGGTGATGATAAAAATGAAAGTTAAAGCTGATAAAGTATTTAAGATCGTGATGATTTCATTGATTCTGTTTTTTTTATTAATTTTCACTTCTGAGAAATTAGGCTATTATGAAAATCAATTAGGTAACAAAGCAGCACTTACCAACGAACAGATTAAAAAGTTTGAAGAAGATGTTAAAAATGGTAAGGAAATTGACGTTGAAAAGTACCTAGAAGTCAATCAAAAGAACTACAACAATGAAGTAAGTAATCTCAGTTTAAAAGTTTCAAGTGGCATCGAAAAGATCTTTCATGGTGGAATTAAGTTTATTTTTAGAAAGATTGAACAAGTTATCGACGAATAACTTTACACCACTTTTATAATTATGATAAGATAATATTATAAAGTGGTGAAGAAGTATGAAAAAGAAGTTATT
>CAZBQC010000010.1:0-23548 GCA_964494015.1 uncultured Muribaculaceae bacterium | reverse complement strand
AATCTCTAGCATAGGTAAGAATAGCTGAATGAAGTCTTGCAATATTGCCAGTTAAGAAATAAAAACCATTGCCACTAGTATTTCTGGCACTATCTAGATCAATGCCATTTACCCTTTCCAAAATATCCGTATGGTAAGGTATTTCAAAATCAGGAACTTTGGCTTCTCCAAAAGTATCAACTTGAACATTATCTTTATCTGACTTGCCAAGTGGCACCGATTCATCGATAATATTTGGAATTATTAACATTTTTTCTCTGATTTTTTTACTTAATTCTTCTTCCTCTGCTTCCAAGTTAACTAGTTCCTTGTTGATGGCTTCAACTTCAATTTTGATACTTTCAACTTCTTCTTTTTTATTAGCTCGAACTAACTCACCTATTTTGTTACTGATACTATTTCGGTCGGCACGAAGATTGTCACTCGCCGTTTTAATTTCGCGAAATTTAGAATCTAATTCATAAATTTCATCGACTAAGGGCAGCTTTTCATCTTGAAACTTTTTCTTGATATTATTTTTTACTAATTCTCGATTGGTTCTAATTAAATTAATGTCTATCATAACTTTTCTCCTTTAATTATAAATTACTATCGATTCGATTAAACAATAATTCTAAATTGTTTATTTTAATATCACCATTAATCTTTTCAACTTCCCATTGAGCGTTTTCTAATTCTAAGATATTTTTAATTTTATCGCTGGTACTTGGCATAAATGGAGCTATTAAATTTTTTAAGTTGGCCATCATATAGACACAAGTATAAGTTATATTATTAAAAGCTTCGATGTCAGTTTTAACTTTGTTCCATGGCTCATTTTCATCGTAGTACTTATTGCCTAGAGTAGCATAATTCATTACTTCTTCAAGAGCATCTTTCAAACTACCAGTTTCAACTAAGTGACCTACTTTGTCGTAAATTTCTTTGGTTGCTAATTCGATCTTGGAATCGATCTTACTTTCAGTAATTATCCCATCAAATTTCTTTACAATAAATGATAAATTACGATTGATAAAGTTACCAAGGACACCAACTAAAAACTTATTGTGGACAATAGCAACATCTTCGTTGCTAAAGTTCACATCTTTTTTTTCTGGTCCATTCGCAATCATGTAATATCTGATTGTATCTTTGTGATAGGTATTAGTTAAATCGCTAACCGTAATTAAATTTCCTTTACTTTTCGACATTTTCTCGTCGTTCATATTGACATATTCAGAGGAGATAATATAATTTGGTTTTCGATAACTAGGATCAATAGCTTCCAGTAAAGCCGGAAAAATTACGGTGTGAAAAGTGATATTATCTTTGCCATGAACATAATACGATAACAGATTTTGATCTTTAATAAATTCTTCAAAAGATTCATTTTTTTCGATTAAAACTTTTTCAGCTGTGGTTAAATATCCTAAAACAGCTTCGATCCAAACATAAATCTTTTTATCTTCATATCCTTTTACTGGAACATCGACTCCCCAGTTTAATTGTCTGGTGGCTGCTCGATCAATTAGACCCATTTTTAAATATCGTTCGGTTTCATTAACGGCATTTTTACGCCAAGTATTTTTGTTTTTTGAGACTAAATTCTCCAAAATCTCTTGAAAAGCTGATAATTTAAAATATAAATGTTTATTGTTTTTAGTAACAGTTTCACTGCCACAATCCCTACAATGTTTATTTAAAATTTCTTTTGGAACAAGAGGTGTTAAACAATTGTCGCACTGGTCTCCTTTGGCTTCCTTTAAACAATGAGGACATGTTCCGGCTATCTCACGATCAGATAAAAACTTGTTGCACTCTGGACAAAAATCTTGTTCTTCCTCTTTTTCATAAAGATAGCCATTATCCATAATTTGTGTGAAGTATTGTTCAACTCTTTTTTTATGAAAATCACTCATGGTTTCGGTATATAAATCATATGAAAAATCTAGATCATTAAAATTTTTAACAAACTCCAGGTGATAGCGTTCAGCAATTGCTCTTGGTTCAACATGATCTTTTTTAGCTCTTTCAGTAATAGGTGTTCCATGACAGTCAGTTCCTGAAACATAAACGACATTTGCGCCTTTTAATCGATGGTATCTTGCAATAATATCTCCTGGTAAAAGTGCGGCCAAGTGACCAATATGAAGTGAATTGTTACCATATGGCCAAGCACCACCTATTAAAATATTTTTTTTATCCACAGGTATCATCTCCTTGATAAGTCTTATTATACACGATATTTCACTATTAGTATAGATGATTTTTACGCTTATATTTATAGGGATAAAATTATAATTATTTTTTATAAAATCTTTTAGTAATGTCCAATTTTTTCTTTTCTTTTTCAAATTCCTTTAAACTCTTTTTAGGAGTAGCTAGTTTCTCAGGTGTTGTTCCTCCGTTTTTTTCAATGAACTTTCGAACATTTTTTCATATTTGATAATGAGCCTTTTTGGCATTATCTTCGCCTTGTATCTTTTCGTTTTCTATTTTTTGTTTAGTTTGAGATATTCTGAAAATATTGGCTGCTAACTCATCGCTTCCCATATTATCTAAAATATTTTCTCGATATCTCAACTGTTTCCTTTTTGCTATATCATCGGCAGTTTTGCCATTATATATAACTTTATAGCCAGCATTATGGAATTGGTCAAAATTTTTAACACCAGCAGTATTTGCCACCTGATTTAATTGATAATTACCATTTTTAGCAATATTTCGATTATAAAATCTTTTTTCTGTTTCGGACAATTCATAATATTCTTTTTCGTTTATTTCTTGTTTACGAGTTTGAATAGCAAAGTATGTCTGACCTAAAGCAATTACTTCCTTGTTAGGATCAGCATTTTGTACAATTAAATAACAAGCATACCTTGAAAGTTTATAATCTTTTATTTCTACAACAGCATTATTAGCTCTTTTAGACAACTTTCCCATTTGGGAAAATTGTTCTTCATCACTATAACCACTGTTTTTGCAAGCAATAATAGCTCTATCAATAACATTTAAAAATTTATTCCAACTTTGGTATTCTAATACCTTATATAACTCCCTGGCCTCCCAATAATCATTACCAAATTCATCAATATGTTTTATGTCTTCAAAGGTTTTTTCCTTATAATTTTTTATTTTTTTACTTTTAATCATTATCTTTTCTCCTTTCACTTTAGCTTTATATTTAATTAGATTTTATCGTGTTTTTTGTTTTATGATTTAAGTAATTTTAACTTTTAACCCCTATTAATAGAAAGCTACCTTATTCGGTAGCTTTGTCTTTTTTATTTTTTACAGCAATATTATAGAATTCCCTAATTTTTGTTTCCAACTCATCTTTTAGTTTTGGATTATCCTTAAGGATTAGTTTGACATTTTCTTTGCCTTGCCCTAGCTTCTCACCTTTATAGGCAAACCAAGCACCTGACTTTTCTAAAATATTGGCTTCGATGGCTAAGTCGATGATCTCGCCTTCTCTACTTACACCTTCACCATACATGATATCGACATAAGCTATTTTAAAAGGTGCCGCAACTTTGTTTTTAACAACTTTAATGGTGGTTTTGTTACCGACAATTCCTTCGCCGATTTTTAATTGCTCGCTTCGTCTAATATCGAGTCTAATCGTCGAATAGAATTTTAAGGCTCTTCCACCTGGAGTCGTTTCGGGGTTTCCAAACATGACCCCAACCTTTTCGCGTAATTGATTGATGAAAATCACGGTCGTTTTAGTCTTGCTGATCGTTCCCGATAATTTTCTTAAAGCTTGACTCATCAGTCTAGCCTGAAGTCCTACATGGGAGTCTCCCATCTCACCATCAATTTCGGCCTGTGGTACTAAAGCGGCAACTGAGTCGATGACGACAATATTGACAGCTTCACTTCTAACTAAAGCCTCTGTTATTTCTAGGGCCTGTTCCCCAGTATCTGGTTGGGCTAATAAAAGCTCGTTGATGTCGACGCCTAAATTTTTAGCATAAACTGGGTCAAGTGCATGTTCAGCATCGATAAAAGCAGCTCTTCCTCCTACTTTTTGCACTTCAGCAATTGCGTGAAGTGCTATCGTGGTCTTGCCACTTGACTCTGGTCCGAAGATTTCGACGATCCGTCCTTTGGGAAATCCTCCAACACCTAAAGCGATATCTAGTGAAATCGAGCCACTCGAAATCACTTCAATTTCAGCATGTTTATTATCTCCTAGGCGCATAATCGCACCTTTTCCAAATTGTTTTTCAATATCACCTAAGACTTGATCTAATGTTTTTCTTGAATCTACTACCTTATTCATATTTCCTCCTTGATAGTTTAACCATTTTTATTATATCGTACATTTGTTTTATATGTCAATATCTTTTTAAAATAACTGCCTAATAGATAGTTTATATGATAAAAAATTTATTTGCAACTGTCATAAATTTACCAAAATGACAATTTTTAAGTAAAAAAATGATAGGAAAATAAAAAACTCTAAAAGAGTTTTTCTATTTTAGAGCCAGCTTTTTTAATTTTTGACAAAAATTAATTTTTTATTTAAACTAATATATTCGATCATGGAAATGATAGCCATGATAGTGGCAAAATAAATTAAGAAGTCGTCGACGTTAATATTAAAGAACTCAAATGGCATGTTGCCAAAAAATTTTAAAGTAATTCCCACCAACATCGCTGCCGTTTTAATTTTACCCGAATTGATGGCTGCTACCACCTTTCCTTTGGCTGCTGACTGAGTCTTAATTGCATTGACAATAATATCTCGTCCGACAATAACGATTGGAACGATAACATGAACATAATTAGCTGTGGCTAAAACAATTAGAATCGTATTAACTAAAAACTTATCGGCAATCGAATCAAGAATCTTACCAGTATCAGTTACTAAATTATCTCTTCTTGCTAGATAGCCATCTAAAAAATCTGTAAGGCTCGCAATGATAAACAAGACTCCTGAAATGATATATTCAAGTCCAATTTGAATACTACTACCAAAAGCTGTAACTTCATACTTAGGAAAGTTATAACCTAAAGTGTAAAAAGGAAAGACTAATAAAATAATAATAAATATAGTTAAAATTATTCTAACGATTGTCAATTTATTGGGTAAATTCATAACTTCTCCTCCACTACTTTGATGTCCCTTAAAAGTTCTGTATTACGACTGTTGTTATTGTCGATTATTTTTAAGGCTAAATATACTAATAAAGAAACAAATAAGATAATGGTTATTGTTAAGACAATTGGTGCAATATCATATTTATTTTGTTTAATCTTGGTATATGGTGACCTGATTTTGTGCTCATTTTTTTCTTTATTCTTTTTAGCATTTTTAATATCTTCAAAAGAAATCTTGGAAGTTTTCTCAAAAACAAAATCATTGAATTCATCTAAAACTTTCTCATAATTTAATCCTAAGTACTTAGCATAGGACTTTAGATACTTTTTTAATTCAAAGATATCTTTAAAAGCTTTAAAATTACCAGTTTCAATATTTTCAAGCTGCGAGACAGTAATACCTAAATCATCGCTTGCTTCATTGATCGTAACTCCATTCTTCTTACGTATATCTCTTAGGTATTCACCTATTTCTTTCATAATTTCCACCTCAATAATTAAATAATACTTGTAAGCCATGTTCTGTACCTTCATTAAGAAGGCGACAAACATCTATCTACTATTACTAGTCCTCTTAAATGTTCTCTTTCATTTAAGAAGTTCCCCTACCAAAATTTGGGTTTCTCGCTCGTGGGGTTTACTCACGTTCCACTTTTTTTATTTCTAAAAAAATCGTCACTATAGCACTTTACGATTACTATAACCATATTTAAAAACTTAGGTTATCTCGTCGCCGTTGGCAAAACCACCTTAGGTTATTTTTTCCCTAAGCACGAACACTAAAAGCATCACAGCTTTTGCGAGCATGGACTTTCCTCTATATTACAAGAATACAGCGTTTGTCTAGTATTATTTATTATTCGCTAATCTCTTCTTCTTGATTGTCTTCCTTATCGTAAACAATCTTTTCAAGTTGCGATAATCTACGGATAATATCGATGCTAGTAATTTCTTTATCCGAGCTCTTAGCAATATCGACACTCATTTTCAAATTGCGTAACTCTTGCTTCAAACTCATGATTTCTTTTAATAGCTCTTCTTTCTCTGTCTCTAAATTATGAATGATTTCAAATAGCTGTTCATAGTCACCGATAATGACATCTAAGAATTGATCGACCTCTTTTAGACGGTATCCTCGAGTATCAATTTTAAATTCTTTATCCAGAATATCCTGCGGTGTCAAAGCAACTTTGTTTTGAAACATAATAAAACCACTCATCCTTTATATATTATATTATCTAAAAAAATCGTGAAAAAGTCAATAAATATTTACTGTTTCACGGCCATAATGATCTTAATATAGTGCTTTTTTTCGATCATTTTGTTAAAAATTTCAATAATACTTAAGATATTCATCTTTTCCTCCTAAATTAATTTAACATATTAATCTAATAATTTCACTTCTTTCGACAAAAGTTCTTGAAAATCAACAAAATAATTCTGGAATAAATTAATAAATTATAGTATAATTACTCTAGGTGGTTTTATGAATTACCCAAATGGAATGAAAAAAAATTTTCAGCGTCAAGTTGATTATTCTAATCGCGGGATGAGCTTAGAGAGTGAAATTAATCTTAGTAACGAGTATTATCGTGATTCCGGGATTGCTTACATCTATAAAAAACCAACGCCAATTAGAGTTGTCAAGATGAGTTATTTGGCTAAAGATAAGGTCGTAATCAAGGAAGCTTTTTTTGAAAGACCATCAACGACTGATTATAATGGGTTATATCGAGGAAAATATATTGATTTTGAGGCTAAAGAAACTAATAATAAGCGCTTTTTCCCGCTAGCTAACATTCATAAGCACCAATTAGAGCATATTAGAAATATCAACAATAACGGAGGAATATGTTTTTTAATTGTCAGATTTGTAAAACTAAATGAAACATACTTATTATGGGCAAGAGATCTAATCGATTACTTGGATCAGAATAAAAATTGTTCGATAAAACACGAGTATTTTGAAAGCAAGGGTTGCTTGATTGCCAATAAGTATTGTCCTAGAGTTGATTATATAGAAATTATTGATAAATATTTGGAGGTATTTAATAGATGAGTAATAATAAGAAGAAGAAAAAAAAGGAAGTTAAAAAAGAAGTAGGTACATTCAAAGGAAAAAAAGAAAAAATAGAGAAAAAGGTAACAAAAGAGATCAAAGAGCCAAGGGAGAAAAAAGGAATTATTAAGTTCTTGGTTTTTGTTGCTGTCTTGGTCGTGCTTTTAGTATTGCTTTACCAATTTTTAGGACTTAAAGAAACTGTTATTATTATCGGTGGCTTAGCAGTGATTTTTGGTGTGGCTCACTTATTGGACCGAATAAAGTCAAAAAAACGAAGAAGAAAAATTATCAATATTATCGTGATAACTTTCTTGACAATTGCTATTATTAGTGTTGCAGCATTGGGAGCTTTTTTTGGATATGTTGTCAAATCGGCACCAGCTTTTAAAGTTAGTCTCTTAAAAGCTAAGGAATCGACAATTATTTACGATAACAAAGGTGCTGTCATCGTCGAACTTGGTAGTGAGTTAAGAGAAAATGTTACCTATGATGAGTTGCCAGAAGTATTTATCGATGCTTTAATTGCCACTGAGGACTCAAGATTCTTTCAACATAACGGCTTTGATTTAGCAAGATTTGCCAAGGCGACGATGGGACAAATTACTGGCAATAGCGATGCTGGAGGTGGATCGACCATTTCCATGCAGGTTATCAAAAATAGTTTTACCAGTAGAACAGCTTCCGGTATCCAAGGAATTATTCGTAAGTTTACCGATATTTATTTAGCTGTCTTTAAATTAGAAAAACAGTTTACTAAGGAAGAGATCGTTGAATTTTATGTTAACAATCACTTGTTAGGAAATAATGTCTATGGAGTTGAACAAGCTAGCCAGTATTACTTTGGAAAAAGAGCAAAAGATTTAACTTTGGCAGAGGCATCTCTCGTTGCTGGAATGTATCAATCTCCTAATAGTTATAATCCTTATACTAATCCGGTCAATGCGACTAAAAGAAGAAAAACTGTCTTATCGTTAATGGTTAGACATGGCTATATTACTAAGGAAGAAGCTGATTTAGCTAATAGTATTCCAATTAGTAGTCTTTTAACTACTAAAAGCACTACTCAATTTGAATTTCAAGGTTATATCGATACCGTCATTAAAGAGGTTCAAGATAAATATAAGGTTGATCCAGCTACTACTCCCATGTTAATTTATACCAATATGGATCGAACCAAACAGAAAGCTCTAAATAATGTCTTTAATGGTGTCACCTACAAGTGGAAAAATGAGTACCTTCAGTCCGGTGTTGCAGCAGTTGATACCACTAGTGGTAAAATTGTAGCGATTGGAGCTGGACGAAATAAAAATGCGGCCAAAACCTATAACTATGCTACTAGGATTAAAAGACAGATCGGATCGACAGCCAAGCCACTTTTTGACTATGGTCCTGGAATGGAATACAATAATTTTTCTACTTATACTTTGTTTGTCGATGAGCCTTATACTTACAGTGATGGAACACCAATTAAAAACTGGGATGGTGGCTATTGGGGAACGTTAACCCTTCGAAGTGCTCTTGCTAATTCACGAAATATTCCGGCATTAAAGGCTTTTCAACAACTAGATAAAAAGAAAGTTCTAGCTTTTGTGCAAGCTCTTGGAATTAAACCAGAAATAAGTGGTGGCACAATTCATGAAGCTCATGCTATTGGGGCTTTCAATGGTGCATCCCCTTTACAAATGGCTGGAGCCTATCAAGCTTTCAGCAATGGTGGATATTATTATGAACCTTATACCGTTAATAAAGTTGTCTTTCGTGACGATAATGAAACCACTACCTATGAATCAACCAAGGTTCAAGTAATGAGTGATTCGACCGCCTTTATGATAACTGATGTCTTAAAAGGTGTTGTCTCATGGAGAATGCGAGTTAGTGGTGTCAACATGGCTGCTAAAACTGGAACTACTAACTATGACCAAAAAATTAGAAAAATGTATCCTGGCTTACCATCGGATGCCATTAGTGATAGTTGGGTTATCGGCTACTCCCCAACTCTTTCGGTAGCGATGTGGTATGGCTATGATGCAATTGATCCCGATCACTTGGATCGAGTCTTGTTGATGAATGAAGCCAATACCGATCGTTTAGATCTATTTGGTAAAATTGCGGCTGCCGTCTTCGATCGTGATAATAAAAATTGGAAAGTTCCAAACAGTGTCGTTCAAGTTGGGGTCGAAATGGGTAGTAACCCAGCGGCTCTTCCTAGTGCTGATACACCGGCCAATCAAATCGTCTACGAATATTTTAAAAAAGGGACTGAGCCAAAAGAAATTTCAACTAAATATGCTAAACTAGATAATGTGACTAATTTATCGGTATCCAGTTTGACTGAAGGAGTTAAACTTACTTGGACAAAAGCTACTGACAAAATGCTAGTCAGTGGTGATACCTTTGGTTATTATGTTTACTTTGATAATCAACTGATTGGTTTTACCGAGAAGACTTCCTATACTATCGATAGTTTAACTAACTACCATGGCACTTATAAAGTTGTAACCTCGTATAAAGATAATAAGAATTTTGCGAGCAGTGGTGCAACGACGAAATTAAAAGAAGATTTTGATTATGTATTACAATTAGCAGGAGATGCTGTAATTACCATTAAGAAAGGTACAGCTTGGAGTGATTATATGCCACCATTTACGTTATATGAAGAAGGTGTAGATATTACAAGTAGAATTGTTACCTATCAGATGGAAATAAAACGTAATGGTGTCATTGTCGATAGTTTTGATTCTAATATAACTGGTACTTACACGATTGAATATAAAGTCAATTATGAGAGTTATAGTGGTTCAATTACGAGAAAAATTACCGTCGTAGATTAAAGAAAGTGATTGATGATCATAAAAGAAGTACCGATTAAAAAGCTAACGATAGTTAGTTTTTTCTTTTGATAAGTTAACGATGTTGGTAAGAGTTCATAGCAAGAAATTCTAATCATAATACCGGCAATGGCGGCAAATAAAAAACCAATTGTTAAATCGTTAATATAACGATAAAAAAATAAGTATGTGATTATAGCCCCAAATGGCTCTGATAAGGCAACTATTAAACAGTAAAAAAAAGTCTTAAATCTCTTTCCAGTCGAATAATAAATAGGTACCGCAATACTGATTCCTTCTGGAATATTATGAAGAATAATCGAAGTGGTAATAATAAGTCCTAACTCAAAATTATTAGTATTGACCATGAAAGTGACGATACCTTCTGGAATGTTGTGAAGAATGATGGCAATAAGAGAAATAAAACCGACACGATATAATTTGGGATTCTTTAAACATTCATTGGGAGATGGAACATATTTATCGATTAGAAATGAACAAGTCACACCTAAAATAAAAAAGATCGAGAGATAGATAATGGTGACAATCAATGAATAAACCGTGCTTATCTTGATAAAAGAGTTAGGCAGTAAATCTAAAAAAGAAACACTCGTCATAATACCAGCTGCAAAAGCTAAAGAAATGGCAATAATACCATTATTAGGTTTCTTTAAAAAAAGGACGATTATGTAGCCTAAAAGGGTCGATAAACCAGCTAAAGTTGTAATAGTAAAACTATAAAAAACGTTATTCATATATATCACCTATTTTAAATATATGAATAACGTTTAATTATTTTGTAAACATTGTCAACAATTCCTGTTCATCGATAATCCTGATACCTAACTCCTTGGCTTTATCATATTTACTTCCAGGATTTTCTCCTAGGATGAGGTAATCAGTTTTTTGACTGACAGCATCAGTGACTTGACCACCAAAAGATTCAATTTTATCTTTGATCTCTTCTCTTGGAAGTGACAAGGTTCCGGTGATGACAAAAGTCTTTCCAGCAAAAGTTTCCTTTTCTTGAAGTGATTCGCCTAGATAAGTAGTATTAATTCCCTTTTCTTTTAGAGTTTTAAGTAGTTCTAAGTTCTCAGCTTTAGAAAAGTAATCTCTAATATTTTGAGCAATAATCGGACCGATATCATCGATGGTTTTTAATTCTTCAAAATCAGCTTTCATCAAATTATCCAAAGTTAAATACTTTTTAGCCAGAATTTTGGCAGTTTTTTCTCCGACGTTGAAAATACCCAGAGCAAACAGTAATTTTTCAAGGGAGGTCGTCTTACTGACCTCGATTGAAATCAATAAATTTTCGACGCTTTTCTCACCAAAACCTTCCAGTTCGATTAATTCTTCTTTGTGGAGAACTAAATCATAAATATCCATAAAATTGTTAATTAACTTTAAGTTGTAGAAGTCTTCGATAATCCTCTCTCCTAGTCCATCGATGTTCATTGCTTTACGACTGACAAAGTGAATCAGCTCTTCAATCTTCCTTGCATCACAATTTGGATTTGTACAATAATAGTCAACTTGTTCTTCTTTTTTATGTAAAGCGGACCCACAGATTGGACAATTTTTAATCATGGTGAAATCGATTTCTGCACCAGTTCTTTTTTCTTCAATTGGCCTAATAACTTCAGGGATAACGTCGCCAGCTTTTTTAATTAAGACATAGTCACCTATTTTAAATTTTTTGTCAATGACGTATTCATGATTATGTAAAGTGGCTCGTCTGACAGTTGATCCCATAACCCGAACTGGTTCAAGGACGGCATTCGGTGTAATCTGGCCAGTCCTACCGACCGTAAAGACAATATCTTTTAATTTCGTAATTACTTCAAGAGCAGGAAATTTATAGGCTGTGGCCCACTTTGGACTTTTAGCTGTATATCCAAGTAACTTCTGCTCGGCGATGCTATTAACTTTAATTACGACGCCATCGATTTCGTAATCGAGGGTGTCGCGCATGTTTTCAGCCTCGGCGACAAATTTTTCGACTTCTTCAATATTATTTACTAAACGACTAGCTGGATTAACTCTAAATCCTAGATACTTCATATATCCTAAAGCATCGAAATGAGTCTTCAAATTGTAATCTTCAGGATTAGGCAAATGATAAACAAAGTTATCTAACTTACGACTAGCGGTGATGCTCGAATCTAACTGGCGAACTGATCCAGCTGCTAAGTTGCGGCAATTTTGAAATAGTTCCAATCCTTTTTCAGCTCTTTCTTTGTTGATTCGTTCAAATTCCTTTTTAGTAATATAGATTTCTCCACGCACCTCAATATCGATTGCTTCCTTTAGGGTAAGGGGAATCGTTTTAATAGTCCGAACATTATTGGTAATGTCTTCACCAGTAACCCCATCCCCTCTTGTGGCCCCTCTTACCAACTTACCTTGCCTGTAGGTTAAGGAAACCGCCAAACCATCAATTTTAAGTTCTGTGACATATTGGGGAATGATTTTTTCCTTAATAATTCGGTTATGAAAAGCTAAAATCTCAGAACTATTATAGACATTGCCAAGTGACAACATCGGTATTTGATGAGTAACCTTCTTAAACTCATCTAAAATGATCCCACCAACCCTAGTTGTCGGTGAATCATCTCTTTTCAATTCAGGATGTTTTTCCTCCAAAGCAATTAGTTCCTGAATATAACGATCATACTCCTGATCAGTAACACTAGGCTGATCGAGAGTATAATATTCATAATTAAATTTATTGATAATTTTGATCAATTCATCAATTCGCTCTTTCATAATTTTTCCTTTCTTTAATTAATCTTACTTAAGGATTTATGATTCTTAATTAGCTTTTTAATACCAAAGGGGTGTTTAAAAGCAATTGTAATTAAGCTATCCGTTATTTCTAAAACTTTTCCAGTTCCAAATACCTCATGATATAAGTAGTCATTAACTTGGTAATCGACTTCTTCTGTTTTTAAATTATTGAGAGTAACAGGTTTATTTCCCTTCTTTTCACTGACAAGTTCATCTTTATCTAAATAATTTTCATCAATTTCTGAAATGAAACGACTAGGTTGATTGACTTGATCCTTACCATAGAGAATTCTCATCCGGGTATTTATTAAGTAAATCTTTTTACGAGCTCTAGTCAGCGCTACATAGAAGAGTCTTCGTTCTTCCTCAACTTCCATATTATCCATAATGGAATTAATATGAGGGAAAATCCCTTCTTCTAGTCCAACGATAAAGACATAATCAAATTCTAAGCCCTTAACCGAGTGAACAGTCATTAAATTGACGCGATTAGGTTCGTTCTGATAGTCAGAAATATCGCTAACGAGGCTTATTTCTAGTAAAAATTCTTCTAAGGAAACAACTCCTTCTCGCTCTTCAAAACTTCTGGTAATGGACTTAAATTCTTCTAAGTTTTCTAATCTGATATCAGCCTCCAAAGTTTTTTCATTTTCCAACTCTTCCTTGAGAAGAGAACTTTCTAAGACTTTATCGACTAGTTCTGTTAAAGTTACCTCTTCACTGATTCTTTTTAAGTCTTCGATCAGATTTTTAAAAATCAGTTCTTTTCCACCATCGATAGCTTCGTAAATACTAACTCCTAACTGATCAGCTTTCTTGATCAAATTATCGATGGTTTTGTCCCCAATTCCTCGTTTAGGAGTATTGATGATACGAAGTAAACTAACATTATCTTTTTCATTATAAATTAATCTTAAATAAGCTAATAAATCCTTTATTTCCCTACGGCCATAGAAATGGATACTTCCAACCATACGATAAGGAATATTTTCTTTTAGAAGCCCTTCTTCAAAATTATGAGACTGGGCATTAGTACGGTAAAGAATGACAATATCATCGAAGGAGGTACCTGAATTAGTCAACTTTTTAATCTCCTCGATAACATAATTAACTTCATCAGCTTCGTTATGGCCACGATAATAGGTTAAATTATCTCCTCTTCCCTTAACGGATATTAAATTCTTATCTTTACGATTTTTATTATTTCTAATGACCGAGTTAGCTGCTTCCAAAATATTAGTTGTCGAACGATAATTTTCTTCCAATTTAATGGTCAAGGCATTAGTATAATCTTTTTCAAAATTCAAGATATTCTTAAAATTGGCACCTCTAAAACTATAAATGGCCTGATCGTTATCACCTACTACGCAAATGTTTTTATACTTATCACTGATCATTTTAGTCAGTAAATATTGAGCCTCATTAATATCTTGATACTCATCGACGAGAACATACTTAAACCTTTCTTGATATTTATTTAAAACATCCTTACTTTCTTTAAAGATTTTAATTGGTAAGATTAACAGATCATCAAAATCGACTGAATTATTCTTTTTTAAGATTTTTTCATATTCGATGTATATCTCTAAGACTATTTTCTCATAGTCACTGACAGCGTACATTTCATATTTTTTAGGATCGATCAGTTCATTTTTACAACTGCTAATTTTATTACGAATAGCTTTAGGACTGTATGATTTAGGATCCAGGTTATAACTTTTTAAAATCTTTTTGATGACACTTAAAACGTCTTCGCTATCTAAAAGTGTAATATTTTTATCATAACCAATCACCTGATGATTTTCTCTTAAAATTTTCAAACCAAAAGAATGAAAAGTTGAAATCTGCATGCTTTTAGCAACGTCTCCAATTAAATTAATGATTCGCTCTTTCATTTCTCCAGCTGCTTTATTAGTAAAAGTAATAGCTAAAATATTATAAGGATTAATACCCTGTTCAATCATGTAGGCAATACGATTGGTAAGGACTCTGGTCTTCCCACTGCCAGCCCCAGCTAGGACTAAAAGTGGTCCATCGATACTAGTTACTGCTTTTAGTTGTTCTTTATTTAAACTGTCTAAATTCATATGTTTACCTCTATCATTATTATACAATATTTCAGGCCTTAATCATATATTTAAACACAAAAAAAGGATGATACTATCATCTTTTAAAGTGCTTCTTATAAACTTTGCTTCCTAATTCTCTTTCTCGATCTTCTTTCGAGGAAACTAAATCATCAAGCAGATCCCTAAATTTAATATATTTATCTTTAACGGTCAAGGTTTTTTTTATTGATTTCTGGTCTTGGTTTTCTATTTTCTCTTCTTCAATTTCTTCTTTAGGTTTGATGATTGGTGTTAATACTTCTTTTTCATTAACTTTTTTAATATTTTCATATAAAGTTACTCCCTGTAGGAGAGAAGTAAGGGTTAAAAATCCAATTTGAAATGGTAAAAAAGCTGGATTTAAAGCTGATAAAAAAGTTAAAATTGTCGTCATAAATAATGAGGTCATTTTAAATTTACCTATTTTGATAACAGAGGCTTCATCTTTTTCTTTACGATATCTAAAACATCCCACTATCCCAATCAAAGATTCTAACACTAAAGGCAAATACATCAGAGGATTTATAATACTTACCAGGGCTAAAGAAGTGATACCCAGAGCTTTATCAGAGATCGGATCAATCTTTTCTCCAAATTTTGACTCTGTTTTTAAAACTCTGGCCAAACTGCCATCAATAAAATCGGTGGCTCCTAAAGCTATATAAGTAATAAAAGATCCTAAAATATTGCCACTAAAAAACAAAGCTGGCAATAAGGTAATACCTAAGGCCCCTCTCAAAAAGGTAATAGTATTAGGAATATTCTGAACAATTTTTTTAAACATAACTCACCTATTGTTTTATTATTGTACATCTCTAGATCAAGGAAGTCAAATTAATCTTAATAGTTTAGCTTGTCTTAATGTAATGAAAAAACAGAACTAATTTGTCCTGTTATAAATGTCTACTAGTAGATTCCTCTTTTAAATCGTCTTGATGTTGGGCTTGGTCTAAGGTATCGCGAATACCTTTGTAATATGCCATAGCATTTTTTTCTTTATCAGTTAAAGCAAATTCTGGCTTCAAGTTTCCATTTTCATCATATTTAAGATGATCTGGTACAATCATTTTTGCCTCTGCTGCTTTATAAGCACACTCTATTTCCCATGGACCTTTCTCCATTTTATACCTCCTTAGTAATTATATTATTGCTATTTTACTGTAAATTTAAAACCTTATTTGTTTTTCAATATAATCCTTTAGTTCACTAATGTCTAGACTGATTTGTTTCATCGTATCACGATCTCTTACCGTCACTTTGTTACTATTTAATGTCTCATCGTCAATAGTGATAGCTAGTGGTGTTCCAATAACATCTTGTCTTCGATATCTTTTGCCAATACTTCCGGTTTCATCGTAGGTGCACATAAAATTTTTAGCTAATCCTCTATATAATTCTAATGCTTTTTCACTATGATACTTCTTGATCAGTGGCAAGACTGCTACTTTATAAGGTGCTAAGAAAGGATGAAGATGAAGTACTTCTCTCGTATCACTTTCTAGCATTTCTTCTTCATAGGCTTCACTTAATACTGCTAAGACAAGTCTTTCGACACCTAAACTTGGCTCGATGACATAAGGAGTATATCTCTCATTAGTTTCCGGATCTAAATATTCCTGTTTTACTCCCGAAAATTTTTGGTGTTGTAATAGGTCATAATTGGTCCTACTAGCTAGTCCCCAAAGTTCTCCCCAACCAAAGGGAAACTTGTATTCAATATCGGTCGTGGCATTGCTATAAAAACTTAATTCTTCTTTAGAGTGATCTCTAAATTTTATGTTTTCTTCTTTTAGACCTAAACTTAACAAAAAGTTATGACAATACTCTTTATAAAATGCAAACCAGTCAAGCTCTGTTCCTGGTTTACAGAAAAATTCTAATTCCATTTGTTCAAATTCTCTTACTCTAAAGATAAAGTTCCCTGGAGTTATTTCATTTCTGAAACTTTTACCGATCTGACCTACTCCAAAAGGTATTTTAAGCCTCATACTCCTTTGAACATTTAGAAAATTAGTAAATATACCCTGGGCGGTCTCCGGTCTTAAATAAATTGTACTTTTAGCGTCCTCAGTAACTCCCTGAAACGTTTTAAACATTAGATTAAAGTTCCTGATATCAGTAAAATTACTTTTACCGCATTTTGGACATGGAACTTGATTGTTTTTTATGTAGATCATTCTTTCTTCATCATTCATCTTGTCGCCACTATCTGATTTAGAGTATTCATTAATCAAATTATCAGCACGATATCTGGTCTTACATTCCTTACAGTCGACAAGTGGATCAGAAAAAGTTTGGATATGCCCCGAGGCTTCCCAAGTTTTAGGATTCATTAAGATGGCACTGTCTAATCCAACATTATTAAGATCTTCTTGAATAAACTTTTTAAGCCAGGCTTTTTTAACATTGTTCTTTAGTTCAGCACCTAGTGGTCCAAAATCCCAAGTATTGGCAAGCCCACCATATATTTCACTTCCTTGATATATAAAACCATAGGTTTTACATAAATTAACTATTTTTTCTAATGTTAATTGTTCCATAAATCCTCCTTAAAAATAAGTAAAATTATTTATGTTCTTCTTTTATTTCTTCTAAAATTGCTTCGATTCGGTTACCATAATCAATCGATTCATCGTAAATGAAAGTCAATTCGGGAGTATGTCTGATTTCAACTCTTTCGCTTAACTTACCGCGAATAAAGGAAGCAGCCTTGTTCAAAGCTTTTACTGTTTCCTCGACCTTACCATTTAAAACGGTAAAGTATATTTTGGCATAACTTAAATCATTGCTGATTTTAGCACCCGTAATCGTCACAAATTTATCGATATTTTCATCCTTGATTTCTTCCATCAAGATATAACTTATCTCTTTAACAAATAAATTATTTAAACGATCGATTTTAATATTATTACTCATTACTTTTTCACCAATACCATTTCATATGATTCAATAATATCATTTTCTTTGATATCCTGATAGTTCTCGACGGTAATGCCACAATCTAATCCGGCCTTAGCTTCCTTGACCTGATCTTTTTCTCTTTGAATCGTATTAATCTTGCCGTTATAGACGACGATCCCATCGCGAATGATTCGAACTAGGGAATTCGTCTTCATCATGCCACTTAAAACGTGACATCCAGCAATATTACCGATTTTTGAGAACTTGAAAATCTTTCGAACTTCAGCTTGACCAGTGATGTTTTCGACATATGTTGGATCAAGCATTCCCTTGATAGCACTTTCCATCTCTTCGATAACTTGATAAATAATATTGTACAATTTAATATCGACATTATATTCTTTGGCAAGTTCAACGGTCTTAGTACTTGGTCGAACATTGAAACCGATGATTAAAGCCTCGCTCGCATTAGCTAAGACGACATCACTTTCCGTAATCGTTCCTACACCACTCCGAATTACTTTAACTTTAATCCCATCGACATCGATTTTTTCAAGTGAATTTTTGACAGCCTCTTCACTACCTTTGACATCAGTCTTTAAAACGACATTAACTTCTTTGATACCAGACTGAATTTTATTGAATAATTCTTCCAATGACATATTAGTACGATTACTATCTTTTAATCTCAAGCGATTTCTTCTTTCTTCCGAGACACTTCGAGCCTGTTTTTCAGTTTCGAAAGCCATAAATTTATCGCCAGCTTTAGGCAATTCATTAATGCCCGTAATTTCAACTGGCATCGATGGCAAGGCACTGGTAATATCGACACCCAAATCATTCTTTAGGGAGCGAATTTTACCATAACTGCTTCCAACCACGATCGGGTCACCTAATCTTAAGGTCCCATTTTGAATCAAGACAGTCACAATAGCTCCAGTTTGTTTATCAAGACGTGCTTCAATAACCGTTCCCGTCGCATAACGATCAGGATTGGCTTTTAATTCTTTCATTTCAGCAATCAATAAAATTGTTTCTAATAATTCATCGACACCCAATCCTGTTTTAGCCGATATTTTGCTGACAACTGTTTCTCCTCCCCACTCTTCAGGGGTCAAACCATTTTCAGACAATTCGGAATAGATCTTTTCGATATTAGCGTTCGCAATATCAATTTTATTGATGGCGACAATAATTGGAACATTGGCAGCCTTGGCATGATCGATTGCCTCTTTAGTTTGAGGCATGATTCCATCATCCGCTGCTACAATAATGATCACGATATCGGTGACACTGGCACCTCTTGCTCTCATTTCTGTAAAAGCCGCGTGACCAGGTGTATCGATAAAGGTTATCGGTTTATCCTTAATAAGAACCTGGTATGCCCCAATCGCTTGGGTAATTCCTCCGGCTTCATTAAGAGCGACATTCGTTTTTCTAATAGTGTCAAGAAGGGTCGTCTTGCCATGATCGACATGTCCCATGATCGTTACAACAGGAGCCCTACTTACTAAATGATCGGGATTATCGACAATTTCATAATTTTCAAAATTAGCAATATCGACACTTTCCTCTTTCTTTAAAACTTTGTTGTAATCTAGTAACAATAATTCAGTATCTTCAAAAGATAAAGACTGATTGACGTTAGCCATAATACCTAAACCCATTAACTTTTTAATGAGTTCGACGGCATTGATGTTAAGAACAGTGGCCAAATCAGCAACGGTCATATTATTTTTATAAAGAATTGTATTTTCATCATGTTCCTCGTTAGTCATCAATTTTTCTCGATGTTTATATATTTCTTTTTTCCCTTTTAGGAAATTTTCTTTACTTTCATTTTTTAAATCGACTTTTGATTTAACCTTTTCTTTTCTAATATGATCGTCGATATTAATATTAGATTCTTCGACAATTCTTTCCACTTTCTCATCAAGTTCATCATCATAACTATCTTCATTATTATTAAGAAAATTCATTTCATTATCTAAAACAGTAATATCATCTTCTTCTAAAATACTGTTTTCATCGACGACCTCAATTTTTAATTTTTGACAAAGACTAATTATTTCTTCGCTAGTTTTATTAACATCTAGTGCATATTCTAATACACTCATCATGCTAATCACCTACTTTCGTTAATTATTTTTTCTAACTCTTTATATATTTCATCAGGGACTTGGCATTCCAAAACTTTATCTAAAATCTTGTTTTTTCTAGCTTTTTCTAAGACTTTAAGATCCCTTTTGATATAGGCACCTCTCCCATTAGCTTTTCCTTTTAGATCGACAATAATTTGTTGATCATTACTTCTTACTAATCTAATCAATTCCTGTTTTGGATATTTTTCTTTTGTGACGACACAAGACCTGATAGGAATTTTTTTACTCTTCATAGGTCACCTCTTTAATTATTAAATTTAATACCTAACTCGCTAGCTTGCTCGATTGATTTAATATCGATCTTATAATGAGTAAGTTTTGATGCGAGCTTGACGTTTTGGCCTTTTTTACCGATAGCTAAAGAGAAATTGTCTGGGTCGGCAATGACCAAGGCCTCTTTTTTATCTTCATCCATGATGATAACCTGTAAATTTTTAGCTGGACTTAAAGCATTGGCAATAAACAATTTAGGATCTTTGTCGTATTTTATGACGTCGATTTTTTCGCCCTTGACTTCTTTCAAAATATTGGCGATACGACTACCTTTTTCACCGACACAAGCTCCAATTGGATCAAATTTGTGATTTTCTGAGTAGACCGCAACTTTGCTTCTTACTCCAGCTTCCCTTGCTACACTATACATTAAGACTAACCCATCAGAGAATTCGGGAATTTCTAATTCAAAAAGACGTTTTAAGAATCCATAATGAGTTCTCGATAGTTTAATAAACATGCCCTTTTGACCAGCCTCTACTTTTGAGACATAAACTTTGATTTTAGAACCCATTTCAATTTTTTCATCAGGAATAATTTCTTTCTTAGGAAGGATTCCATTAGTTCGCCCTAAATCAATAAAGTAATTGTCAGTATCTTCTAAGGCTACTGTTCCCACTAAAAGTTCATCTTCTTTATCGCCAAACTCATTTAAGATGCTTTCTTTTTCAGCTTCGCGCATCTTTTGAATAACGACCTGCTTAGCAGTTGAAGTGGCAATACGTCCAAAATCTTTAGGTGTTACTTCAGTATCAATCGTATCTCCAACTTTTAAAGTCTTATTAATTTTTCTGGCATCCTTTAAAACAATCTGGGTACTAGGATCAACTTCACTCTCTTCATCGATTTTATCGACAACTGTCAAATATGAGTATACTTTGATATCGCCAGTATCTTTGTTGATAACAACTTTACCATTAGTTTTACCATAATTTTTCTTATAGGCTGCCGTCAAAGCTAATTCCATCGCATTAAAGATAATCTCACGATCAATATTCTTTTCCTTTTCGATAAATTCAACAGCTTTAATAAATTCACTTGCATTCATTTCTTTCACTTCCCTTTAACATTTCATCAACTAATTTTATTCCTTAAAATTACTTTCTAGTATCTAATAAAATCAGTTACTTTGAGAATAATTGCTATTTCTCAAATATAAAGAGTGGGATTACCCACTCGTTGTTAACTGTATTATAACATATTTTTCTAATATTGCCACATATTTTTAACTATTTTTGTTATTTAACCAGTCAATTTTAACCAAATTAGCACGATTTTTCAACATGAAAAATATTTCTTGTAATAAATTTTCATATTTTTTGACTGTTTGAAGGATTGGTAAGATTTCCTTTTCATCTCTATTGTTATTGACGATGTCTTCATATTTATCATAATAAAAGGTCGGTAAAAGCATTCTTGAGTAAAATAAAAAGTATTCGAAAGCTTCTAATTTTACTTTTTCAAAATAGTCATCAATCATTTCTAATTTTAAAACTTCATTGACAAATAATGATTTTAAATATTCTGAGATATCCCTTACACGATAATCGATAATAAAATTAACAGGATTTAAAAATTCGAGAAGCGTATCATTATAATTGATTCGACGGTGGCTGACACATAAATTTAGGGTATTACCGCTAACTTTATTATTAATTAAATAACTGATAGCATTTTCTCCTAATCCCAAGTAATAGCTGATCGACTCTAAAAGGAGTGGATATTCTTTGACAAGGTGACTAATTTGATATTCAAAATAATCAAGTTTACTGGTCCAAAGGGAAATCCAATCGCTTCTAACGATATTTTTTAAATTTCGATGGTAAGGAATATAAATATTAAAATTGATAATATCGTCAATATCGATGATTCGATTATTTTGAATGTTAATTCTTAAAAGAACATAATATTTATTATCAAAAACTGTGATAAATTTACGTTCACGATTAACGACAAATTCATGGCAAAAGATATTATTCATCATCAGATATTGACTTAAGTTTACTAAACTATCGATATCTTCTAGTCGACGATTATAGGCAGTGAATAAGTATTTGTAATTTTGATACTCAAATTGATAATTATCTTTTAATTGGTGAATGTTACGAGGAACAATATTATAGTAATAATAAATCGCATTTTCCAATATTATTCACCTCACTTAAATAATATGAAAAGATAATTATTTAATGAAAAAAGCACTTCTTCAGTGCTTTTGGTAAACTAGGCTGCTCTTCTCGTGAAATTATCTTCACTAGAATTTTTTGTATTTAGGGTTTGAATTTGACTTTCCAATTCATCTCTTTGCCTTTGAGCTTCTTTAATGTTTCGGCGTAATATTTCGGCCTCCATCATTAATTCTTGCATTCTTTTTTCATTAATCTCGTCTCTTTTCATTTTTAATTCAAGTGTTTTTTGGGCTGTTTCCTCCTGCAATTGTCGAGATTCAGTTTTTAATGCTTTAACTCTCTCTTCAAGTTTATTAAGTTTATCATCTATTGGACCATCACTTGATGGTTGTCTTATTGGATTATCATCAAAACTATTTGGAACGGCTGGACGAGGCAAATCTTTTCTATCGCCTATCACTGGCAACACAGTTGGAGAGTTCCCACCGTATAGGTTTGTCGCTTTTGCATCATCTGAGATGACTGGTGATCTTCTAGTGCTAGGAAAATCAATAACTGGTGGTGGAGTTGACATAAAAGTCGTTCCACTTGGCACTACTGATGGGATAACTGGTTTTGTTTTATCGACAATTAAATCCTGACCACTTTTTTCAATTTTTAAAGCTTTTTTTAATTTATAAGTTCCTTTCAAAGTAACAGGTCTTACTTTTAAAGCTTTTTGTCCAATCTTTTTAGCCGTCAATAAATGATCTTCTATTTTAACATTAATGTTAAACTTTTTTAATCTACCAAGTGCTGAATTTACATTTTCCAAAGTTCTATCTAATCCAGTTTTAATATCTGTAACTCTGCCAATTTGTTTCTTAGCTTCATCTTTTTTGGCTTTGGCTTGTTCAGCAAATTTTTTGGAAGTACGATCTTTAAATTTGATCTTTCGATGACCAACTTTTTGAACTACTTCATTCAACTCTGGTTTTAGATTAGTAATAGTATAATTCATCTTGCATCCTCCTATCCATACAGTTTAATTATTCTTCATCCTTAGATAATTCTCTTAATACTTCTTTAATTCTTGTCCACTCGTTTTCATCATCAATGCCACCTAAGACGGTACCATTAACTGATCTCGAGACAGATGAAACATAAATGGTAACATTACCATTTTCATCAGTTTCATTTTTAGTATATATGATATATTCTTTCT
>CAZBQC010000009.1:0-24460 GCA_964494015.1 uncultured Muribaculaceae bacterium | reverse complement strand
CTGGTAAGACATCTCTTTTAACAGCACGTCTTTTGCGCATATTTATTCTCCTTTCTTTTATGTTAATTATTTTTTCGGTCTTTTACTACCATATCTACTACGGCCTTGTTTTCGATCTTTAACACCAGCTGTATCTAGTGTTCCACGTATAATATGATATCTAACACCAATTAGATCCGGTACTCTTCCACCACGAATCATAACCACACTATGTTCTTGCAAATTATGTCCTTCACCAGGTATATAGCATGTGACTTCCATACCATTAGTAAGGCGTACTTTCGCTATTTTACGAAGTGCGGAATTAGGTTTTTTAGGAGTTGTTGTCTTGACAAGTGTGCATACTCCACGTTTTTGAGGTGCAGCAATTTTAGTTGCTTTTCTCTTAATAGTATTAATTCCTGCTAGTAAAACCGGTGACTTAGGCTTTCTAACTTTTTTCTTACGATTTTTCCTAACTAACTGATTGATTGTAGGCATATTTGTTTCTCCTTTCTTACACATATCCAGGTGTATCATTATCTTTATTAAATTAAGTTTTGTGCGATGAAACACAAAACCAAATTGATAAGCAGTAATAATATACCATCTAAGTTGAAAGTTGTCAATAAAAAGATGAGTTTTTTATTATTAATGTACTACCTTAATATATTATTAACAAATTTCTAAAAAAGTTACATTAATTTATAGGATCTTTATCTTTACTTGATATTTTTTTTAAATTGAAGAAGTAAAAGAAATGTCACAGATTATGAAAAAATAGAAGATGCTGTGATGACTGAAGAAAAAAGTGTTCGAATAAATAAAGATTCCAAATTATATTTACTGAAAGATGATGACTTAAAAGACATGACTTTACCAGTTAGAAAAGCATCAAAACTTAAGAAGTGATAAACACTTCTTTTTTTTCAATAAAAAGAATCCTTTCAAGGACTCTAATTAAAATTAATCTTCTAATTCTAAAACTTCGATTTCTTCGATGACTTTTAATTGTTGTTCGACAATCGATTTTAGTTTTTTCTTATAGATTTCGATATTTTTTTGTAAGACTTCTGTTTGAGCTTCGATCTCGCTGGCTTTTAAAAGAGCATTGTTGATAATACGACTGGAGTTCCTTTTGGCTTCTTCGATTGATAGACTATAATCTTTTTCAGATAACTCTTCCAATTTAGCCTTTAGCTCAGAAATCTCTTTAATTGCTTTCTCTAAAGTATCTTCTAGGTCCTGAGAATGTCGAACTTTTTCTTGTAACCCTTTAATTTCCTGTTCCTGGTTTTTAACTCTTTCAATGATGGCTTCAGTCTGTTTAATTACATCATTAACAAATTTATTTACTTCATTTCGATTATAACCGTTAAATTCGTAACTAAACTTTTCCACATCATTCACCTACCAGCCGAATTCGTTTGCTTCTTCGTCTTTACTTTTTTTATTTACTTTCGTGGGAGCAGCAACTTCATCAGTAATTTTTCCTTCGACATTGACATTATTAGGGGTGCATAAGAAGATACCACCACCTAATTTTTGTAAATCTCCACCAATAGCATAAAGTGTACCACTCAAAAAGTCAACTATTCTTTTCGCTTGATCGGGAGTAACCCTTTTAAGGTTAACAACGACAGCATTACGATTTTTTAGATACTCGGCGATCTGCTGAGCTTCTGAATAGGCACGAGGTTCAAAAAGAACCATCTTGCTGCCATCAGTATTAGACAGATCCTTAAAAGCGGTCTTCGTAAGACTATAATACTCGTCTTCTCTTAGATCATTCTCGATATCTTCTACCTTATTGGACCCAAAAAACTTTTTTAAATTCATATTATTCTATTCCTTTCCCTTATTATTTCTTCTCGATAATTATTTTAACTTTTTTTGTCTTAGCCGCGTAAGTAAGTCTGAGATCATCTCCTTCGACCTGGACATCAACTTCGTGTTCGCCAAGACCATAATTACTTAAATCGATATAAGCACGAATTGTCGATTGATCCAAGCTATCAAGGATTGATTTGCTTCCTTTGACGACTACTGTAACTTTACTATCGGCTTCACTTAAGGCTCTAGCTTTATACGCACTGTTTAAATTACGAGTTAGGATGGAAACACCTTCTATTTCCTTGGTTGATAAGGTATCCAATTTTATTTTAACGGTGATGGTTTTAACTTCTAACTCACGAATGCCTTTTGGTTTAACGATATTGACATTATATTCTTTGTTACTATCCAAATTGGTAATATCAATCTCAACTGGAATGTATTCAATTTTATCGATAGTATCCTGGTCCCCGTAGACAATCATCGAAGTAACACTAGAAGTAATTGATTGAATTGATTTTCCAAAGGCTAAATCACCTTTTGGCACTATTTTGACTGGAACACTTTTACTTGGCGAAATAATGGTTAAAGTAGCATCGATTGTATGTGGAACAATTTCGACATTGACGATCTTGCCATCAGTATCATAAGCAACTAGTTTAACATCTTTTAGAGAAATATCTCCAGCTTGCTGACGGGACAAGTTATCAATATCAATTAGAGCTTTGACTGTCGCTACCATTTTTAACTTGTATTCAGCTCCTTTAACAATAACTGTCGATCTATTTAATTTAACTTCTTTAATATCTAACTTGGTGTCCAAACTATCTCGGTGGAGAATATCATAAGTTAATTCTCTGGTCTCACTCACCTTTTCATAGATGACGACAGTAGCAGTCGATGGATCTAGCTTATAACTGATCGATGAAACAGATTGTCGATATTTTAAGGTTATTTTATGACTGCCAGGTTTTAATTCACGCAAATCAACTGATACTTCATGAACTGGATACTGTTTAGCAAGATAAATATCAGCTCTTCTACCAATTAAAGTGATATCGGTAGTTTCAGGTAATCCTTCAATAACATAAGCTTCTTCATTATAAATAGCAGTAACTGGCTGACTATATAATATTTCTGCCGAAGTATCGAGTAAGGTAGTTGTTTTTCGATCGACTAAGTAAAAAGTAAAAATAGCTATAATTAAGGAAATAACAATTAAAGTCTGTTTATTAACAATAAATCTTTCAGCATACTTACTATTCTCCTTAAAAAATTCACTAATTTTTAAGAAAAGTTTCGTAATGGGAGTAATTATTATTCGATCAAAGAAAGATAAGATCGCAATGATAATTTTTAATATCGGCTTAATTATCTTTTTCATATGTCTCATCCTCATCTATTTCGTTTTCATAAAGAGCTTCTTGTTTAGGTCTTAATTCATCGACCAACATCATGCGGGCATCCTCCATGGTCAAGTTATAGAATAATTCTCCTTTAACGGCAATCGATACACGACCAGTCTCCTCACTTACAACGAGCGCTAAAGCATCTGTCTCTTCAGTGATACCAAGCGCTGCACGGTGACGAGTTCCTAGTCTCTTACTTACTTTCAGGTTACTGCTCGTTGGAAAAACTGCTCCTGCACAAGTAATTCTGTCTCCCTGAATAATTACTCCACCATCGTGAAGGGGATTATTCGGAAAAAAGATCGAAATTAATAGTTCATTTGATAAATCGGCATATAATCTTTTAGCTTTATTGATATAATCGCTAAGACTAGTATCTCTTTCGATGACAATTAATGCTCCAATCCTAGTCTTTCGAAAATATTCGACAGCTAAAACTAGTTCATAAACTAGTCTTTCACGTTCATCAGTCGTCAGTATTTTATGACGACCAAGTAGTTGACTTCTGCCTAATTGCTCTAAAACATTTCTAATCTCTGGTTGAAAGATAATAATTAAAGCTAATGGTCCCCACATAATGACATATTCAAGAAGTAATCCTACTGTCACAAAATTAAAGTAGTCACTTACTAGCTTTAAAATCAAAATAATAATTATTCCTTTAAAAATCAAGGTTAACTTAACATTATTTTTTAAATTTTTTAATATATAATAAATGACTATCCAAACTAAAGATATATCAATTATCTTTTTAACAATACTGATTATACTATCAATTGTCATAATTCCTCCATCTACAACTATATTATAACATAATTTGATGATTATCACTCAAAACTGACCATGGTTATAATACTTTACTATAATATAATATCATTAAATTATAGTATTTTCAATGAAATGTTTGTAAGAAATAATATTATTTGTAAATATTTATATATGGGCAGTTAGACGATGGGATGTCCAATTAATAATTAATGATTCTAAAATTAAAAGGAATGAATTTCTATATTTAATAGATTTCATTCCTTTTTTATTTATCGATATAATTTATTAAGTAGATACTTTACTACTCTAACTAATTGGTAACTGTATCCCATTTCGTTATCGTACCAGGCTACTACTTTTACTAATTGCTTATCATCAACTTCTAAGATACCAGTCAATAGTCCATCGACTAAAGCGCCATAATCAGAACCGATGACATCGCTTGAAACAACTGGATCCATGGTAAACTGAAGTGTTTCATTTTGATTCTTTTCTAGGGCTTGATTTATTTCTTCGACAGTAACTTTTTTATCTAATTCTAAGACCAAATCGATAACTGAACCAACTGAGACTGGGACTCGCATCGCCGAACCACTCATTTTTCCTTCTAGTTCTGGGATAACTAAACCAATTGCGGTCGCAGCTCCTGTACTAGAGGGAATAATATTAGTAGCACCAGCTCTTCCACGACGAGCATAAATTCCTTTTTTATGGGGAATATCTAGAATAACTTGATCGTTGGTATAAGCATGGACAGTTGTCATATATCCCATCTTAATTTTAAATTGATCGTTAAGTACTTTTAAAACTGGCGCTAGACAGTTAGTTGTACAGCTAGCTGCTGAAACAATTTCTTCGTCGCCATTTAAAATATCATGATTGACATTATAGACGATCGTTTTAACATCACCTTTAGCTGGAGCTGAAATAAATACCTTTTTGGCACCGGCTTTAATGTGAAGAGCGGCTTTTTCTTTATCGGTAAAAGCCCCAGTACACTCGATAACCGCATCGATTCCTAGATCCTTCCAAGGTAAAACACTAGGATCTTTTTCTGCTAAAACGCGAATCTTTCGACCTTTGACGATTAAGTTCTTTTCATCAAAGCTAATTTCATCTTTTAAATAATTTCCATAGTTAGTGTCATATTTTAATAGATAAGCAATCTGTTCGGGATCAGTCAAATCATTGATAGCGACAACCTCTAAGTCTTTGTCTTGTTCAATTATTTTAAAGACTAGTCTTCCAATCCTTCCAAATCCATTAATAGCAATCTTTTTCATTTTAATTCTCCTTTCAATTAAAACAACTTCCACCAATAAACTCTCTTAAAATCGAATCATCGGGAATACTTTCCGAAGGTATCGGTAAAAAGATATTTAAAAAATCAATTAATCTCTTGGCTTCATCGTAATATTTTGAATCTTTATCGACTGAATAAAGTAGTGGTAAAACATAAGTTTTAATGACGCCTATTTCATAAATTAAGGCCGTATTCACGACGACATTAGCGTTATCCTGATACGGAAAAATATATTTTTCTTCACCAAGTCTCACACTATGCCACCTTGACAATGTATCTTCGACAAGATAACCTCTCGTTCGATTATCACGAATGATTCTCCTTAAAAGTCGATTATCGGAAGTTGAGATGCGATTATGATAATCAATATTTAATTCTGTCAATGACGATAAATAAATTTTATATTTCTTGTGATCAGGAATATTAGTCAATATTTGTTTATTTAAACCATGAATACCTTCGATTATTAATATGTCATTATCTGTAAGATGCAATTCATTTTTATATTCCTTTTCACCAATTTTAAAGTTAAAGGTCGGAATAACAATTGTTTCCTGATTTAAAATTGCTTCAATTTGCTTGTCGAACAAATTCAAGTCAATGGCTTCTAAGCATTCAAAATCATAGTTTCCATCATTATCCTTTGGAGTATCATCCCGTTCTTTAAAGTAATCATCCATCGATATTTCTTTAGGATTAAGTCCAAAACTTCTTAAATACATGGCTAACTTTCGACAAGTTGTCGTTTTGCCACTACACGATGGTCCAGCAATTAAAACAATTTTCAAGTCTTTATTTTCAAAAATTTTTTTGGCAATTTCTAGTAATTTGTTATTCTGCAAAGTCTCGTTAATTTTAATTAATTCAGCGCTTTTTCCTTCTGAAACAATGTCATTTAAATCAGTAGCTGTTTCAATTTTCATCAGTTTACCCCATTCGATGTTTTCTTTAAAAGCATTGAATAACATTTCATGATGACGGTATTCTTCAATTTGATTTGAATAAATAGAATGATACCTTAAAACAAAGCCATGTTCATTTAAGTAGGTTAACTTATAACTCGATAAAACTCTAGTTTCAACAGGCATTTTAGTAAACATATAATCATAAAAATTACTAATTCGATATAAGTTAACGTAAGTATTAGTGATATATTTCATAATACCTACCTTAGAAGGGTCCCCTAATGACTTAAAATAGTCAATTGCTTCATTTCTTGGTATAGTAACTTTAACAATTGGTTCATTATTATTAATAATTTCCTGCATCTTTTGGTTAAGTTTTGCTACTTCTGATTCATTTAATTCAACACTAGTTTCAATATAGATGCCCCGATCGATCGAGTGCTGAACTTTAATTTTTGTATCAATTCCCCAGACTTCTAATCCGGCATATATCGTCAAAAGAATTAATCCATTGACATAAATTCTGTTGGCATTAGCATCAGTATAATCTAAAAAATCAATATTTTGTGGTCTTTCAACAGTCTCATTTAACTCTGTAATGGTACCATTTACTCTTGACACAATAATGGGATACTTGAATTTTTCTTGATATTTTTTACTGATTTCTAAAAGTGTTATTCCTTTATTAACAGTAATTTCCTCATTCATAACAATCACTTTTATATTCTCAATCATCGAATCCTCCTTGTTAATTTTATTATGATTCTATATAAAAATTATATCACATAATGTCCATATTTAGTAGTAATATTTTTTTTCATTATATATATCCTAATTATAGGTGATATGATGGGACTTGTACCAATTATTATTGATAAAGAAGGAAATATGGAGCGAAGTTACGATATTTTTTCACGACTCTTAAAGGATCGAATCGTCTTAATAAGTGGTGAGATAGACGATACTTTGGCTAATACAGTTGTAGCCGAACTTCTATACTTGGACTCCATTAACAATGACGATATCAATATATATATTAATTCCCCTGGTGGTTCAATTACGGCTGGGATGGCTATTTACGATACGATGAATTTTGTCAAAAGTGATGTGTCAACCATTGGAGTTGGAATGGCTGCCAGTATGGCGGCTTTCTTACTTAGCTGTGGTAAAAAAGGTAAAAGATATATTCTTCCTAATGCGGAAGTCATGATTCATCAGCCACTTGGGATGGCTCAAGGCCAAGCAACCGAAATCCAGATTGCTGCTGAGCATATCTTAAAAGCCAAGGAAAAAATTAACAAAATATTATCCGAAAATACTAAACAGCCAATTGAAAAAATTAAATCTGATACTGAAAGAGACTATTTCATGGATGGCGAGGAAACCTTGAAGTATGGTTTAGTTGATGAGATTATAATCAATAAAAAATAATTTAATAACTAGCAAAGCGCTTATTAAAAGGCGATTTGCTTTTTATCTTATTATTGCTTTCATCTTAGAAATATGCTAGACTTAAGATAATAAAGGAGTACAAGTAATGAATAAAACACTTTATCTAATGTTTATTTCTTGGTTACCTTCAGTTATAATTTTGCTTTTGGTTGTTTTTTTTAGTATATTAAAAATTCGCAAATTAAAGAAAATGGATTTTAAGGAAGCAAGGTTCTCATTATTTTTTATAAGACTTTTTATCTACTCACTTTTCTCCTTTGTTTTGTCGACAGTTATAATCTATATAGTTACAATTTTTATTAATGACGCAAACTTTGCCCAAGTGAGTTGGGTTTATCCGTTTATCTTGGCACCCTTTTTAACCGCTATCTTATTAATTACAGTTACTATTAGAGAAGCACGTCGTAATTCGCGTTTAAAAAATAGTCCAGAAATATAGATTTTATTTTCTCATACTTACATGATTTAATATTAGATATATAGATAATATTCGGATTAATTTTTTTCTATGATAAAATTAAAGTGAGGAAGGAAGCGTTATTATGCTAGAAAATATACTTCAATATATTCTTGCTACATTTGTTATTTTTGTTCCCATAATCGCAATTTCTGCTATTTTCATCTTTTTTGGTATTTCAAGAATTCGTAATTTAAAGCAAAAAAATACCACAAAAGCAAAATGGTCATTATTCTGGGCAAGGTTTTTTGTTTATGATGCTATCTTTAGTTGTGCATTATTTGTTATAAGCCTTATAATTGACGCTTTAAGTGCCGATGAGAGATTTTCTCAAATTATGAGTAATTTTTTATTTATGTTTTCAACTCTTTTATCAATCATTTTATTAATTATAGTTACTATAAGAGATTCACGTCGTAATTCCAGTTTAGAAGTCAATAAAGAAATATAATTAGCAAATTAAAAACTACTCTAGTAATTCAAATAATTATTAAAGTAGTTTTTAGTTATCAATATTTTTAACTAAGTCCTTGATTTTTTTCAAACGATGATAAAGACCGGACTTAGTTATTTTTTTACCTAATTCGATAGACATTATTTCACTTAGTTCTAAAAGGGAACTCTCAGGATATTTTAAACGATATTCGACGGCTTCTCTTACTTTTTCATCTAAAATATCTAGTCCAATTTTATCAACAATCTTGTGGATATTTTCGATTTGATGGTTGGCAGTGATAATTATTTTATCAATATTAGCTTGTTCACAATTATTAAGACGATTAGTCATATTTTTATGATCACGATAGATTCTAATATCTTCATAATACATGACGGCATTGTTAGCTCCAATTATTCTTAAAAAGTCACCAATCTTTTCAGCTTCTTTCAAGTAAACCATAAATTTATTATCTCTAGGTATGTATTTAGCACCTAGATTATAATTATTTAAGAGTTCACATAAAAAACTGGCATAAGAAGCATTATTAACTGTTATCTCTAGGTGGTACCTTGATTTTTTAGGATCATTGATACTCCCTGACATTAAGAATACTCCTCTAATATAAGATCTAATCAACTCTTCATCGTCGACAATGTAAGGCATTGGTCTTTTATTTAGAACAATTCCCAACTTGGCAAAGATTTCTTTGACATGGTCGGTAATATTAATCGTATAAATACTTTTATGATTATTAGCATTTTTTTTCACTTCAATATTTGGTACATACATTAAAACTTCTTTTAATAAACTATGGATTCTTCTAATAATACTAGAAATTTCAGTACTGATCTTAATACTTTCATCATCGATGTTACTGACATTGATAATAGCTGATAATTCTGAAATATTGGTTATATCATTCATCGGTAGTTTACTTATTTCATCTTTGACGATAGCAGTAAATGACATAAGATACCTCCTTACAAAGTCAATGAAAAAATATGATATCCTAATTTTAAGGTATTGTGCCTTAGGAGATTGTTATCGATGGTCACCAAATTTTCACCAATTATTTTGACACCGATTTCTTTTAATTTTTTAGTATCTAAAACAACTGGATCCTTTTGTTCTAAATTAGCATATTTTTCAGCTAATCTTTTATCAATTCGACCATTATTGGCAATGACAATATCAATTTTTCTTTTACCTAAATATTGGTTTATTACCTCGATATGATCACTGACTGTAAAATTATCGGTTTCACCAGGTTGGGTGACAAGATTGGCACAATAGACAATTTTGGCTTTGCTTTTATCAATTTCTTCAATGACTTGATTGCAAATTAAATTGGGAATAATACTAGTATATAAACTACCCATGCTAAGAACAATTAAATCAGCATCTCTAATCGCCATTAAAACCTTATCGTTGACAATTGGTTCCGTCTTGTAATAAACTCTTTTAATCCTTTCGTGTTCTTCGGTGATATTGTGCTCTCCTTCGATAATCTTACCATTTGACATCTCGCCAATTAAAGTAACATTATCTTCCGTTAAAGGCAAAACCTTACCATTTAAATTTAGAACCTTACCTAATAGTTCAATACCATCAGGCATATTGCCAGTGATATTGGTTGTTGCCGTCAACAATAAATTACCGATAGCATGACCATTTAAATCACTGGTCGTTTTAAAGCGATAATTTAAAAGTTCTTCTACTGATGGTTCGGTTTCGGCCAAAGCAATCATAACCTTCCTGACGTCACCAACAGCGGGAATATTAAATTCTTCTCTTAATTTTCCTGTGCTTTTGCCATCATCACAAACCGAAACAACGGTCGTAATATCGATCGGAAATTTTTTTAAACCACGAAGCAAATAAGACATTCCTGTACCACCGCCTAAGACGACGACTTTTTTCTTCAAAGCAATTCACCCTTTTTCTATTATTTTAGAAGCCGCAATGGCCCCTTCGCTAGCTGAAGTGACGATTTGATATAAATCTTTTTTAATACAGTCTCCACAGGCATAGATACCTTTGATACTAGTCTCCATACTTTTATTGACCATAATATAGTTTTTCGACTTTCTAAGTTTTAAATTTTTTAGAAAATCGATATGTGGTTCATGACCAATGGAAACAAATAAACCACTGATCTTTAATGTATTCAACTTTTCATCTTTTAATACTTCAATAGCTGATAGTTTATTGTCTTCGGGAATAATCTTTTTAACGACAGCATTGTATAAAATTTCGATGTTAGGCACTTTTTTAATATCATCCTGATATTTCTTTTCAGCACGCATATAACTTTTTCTAACAATCAATTTGATACTCTTACAAATTTTCGATAAGTATAAAGCTTCGTAAGCTGCAGTGCTACCGCCACCAACTACGGCGACATCCTGATCTTTAAAAAAATAGCCATCACAGGTAGCACATAAACTGATACCTTTCCCGATCAATTCTTTTTCATTTCTTATTTCCAATTCCCTTGGAAAACGACCGGTAGCAATAATCAAATATTTACAGTCTATTTTTTCATTTTCTAAGATTACGGTTTTATATTCTTTGTAATCAATAATATCAATTACTTCGCCATTTTGATACTTTATTCCTAGATTTTTTATTTGTTCAAACATATTGTTAGACAAAGTTGGTCCAGATACTGTCAAAAATCCGGGATAATTTTCAATCGAATTAGTACGATTTATTTGACCACCTGGTACTCCTTTTTCAATAACTAAAGCATCGATTCCTGACCTTTTAAGATAAATCGCGGCCGTCATTCCCGCTACTCCAGATCCAATAATAATAACATCTATCATCTTATTTTCCCTTTCCATAATATAATTTATTCTTTCGAAATTTTATTAACAGAACAATTCCTACCATTAATAAAATCACTGACATTACCTGTGCAAATCTAATATTTCCAAGCATTAAACTATCGGTTCTCATACCTTCGATGTAAAATCTTACTATTCCATACCAGATAAAGTACATGGAAAATATTTGTCCATCCTTTACTTTTACTTTTTTTCTAATGATTAGTAAAATGACTAATCCCAGTAAATTCCAAAGTGATTCATAAAGAAAAGTTGGCACATAGTACAAGCCTTCAATATTCATACCCTTGATAATAAATTCTGGTAGATATCTTGCTTCTAAAGCTGCTTTCGTCGTAACGATACCATGAGCTTCCCGATTAAAGAAGTTGCCCCAGCGCCCAATTATTTGTCCTAATAAAAGACCAAGACTAAAGATATCGAGAATTTTTAGAAAGTTTATCTTCTTTTTTCGGGTATAAAGAACAATCGTCAAAAGTCCTGTTATAATCGCACCATGAATAGCTAATCCTCCATGCCAGATTTGTAATATTTCAAGAGGATACTTAGCGTAATAATCTAAATTAAATAAGCAGTAATAAATTCTAGCTCCAAGAAAAGAAAAAACAACGGTCCAGAAAAGCAAATCAAAGAAAAGGTTTAAATCTATTCGTTGCCTTTTCACTTCAAAATAGGCGATAGAAGTACCACTTACTATCGCTAAAAGCATCATGATTGAATACCAATAAATTTGAATAAAGCCCAAGTCAAAGAGTATTCTATCCATTTTTAAACCTTCTGATGAGTGGTTTTAGAATTATCATTTCTAGTAAACCATTAATAAATGAAATCAATAGAGCAACGAGAAAGGTCATCCAGATACCACTAATATCAAAATATTTTCCTAAGACAAAATCGACAATATTTAGAATTAAAACATTAACAAAAGGATAAAAAAGTCCTAAAGTTATAGCTGTAATTGGCAAGGTTAACCATACTAACAATGGTTTAATTGTTCGATTTAAGCCATAAATAATGACAGCAGCAATTAAACTCCAGATTCCAAAATACGAACTATCGATTTGAATAGTCTTTCTGAAAATTAAAGACATGATGATCAGAATAATAGCATACCCAATCATATAAATTAACCATTCTAAAATTTTATTAATTCTTGGCTTGTGATTAATTTTATCAATAATAACTATTCTCATTTTATCTCCTTATCTTTTATAATACATTTTTTAAAAATGCTCCAGTATAAGAATTTATGTTTTGGGATACTTCTTCTGGTGTTCCGGTGGCGATGATTTCTCCGCCGTTATCTCCACCTTCTGGTCCAAGATCGATGATGTAGTCGGCTACTTTAATGACATCTAAATTATGTTCAATAATAATAACTGTATCATTATTATCCACTATTTTTTGGATAATTGCAAGTAGTCGCTTAATATCGGCCGAATGAAGTCCAGTCGTTGGTTCATCCATCACAAAAAGTGTTTTTCCAGTCTTTGGTCTTTGAAGTTCTTTAGCTAACTTGATACGTCCTGCTTCTCCACCAGATAAGGTTGGAGCACTTTGTCCCAATTTAATGTATCCTAAACCGACATCTTCTAGAACCTGAAGTTTCTTTTTTATTTTAGGATTGTTTTCAAAAAACTTTAAAGCCGCGGTGACTCTCATATTTAAAACATCGGCAATGTTTTTACCTTTATATTTTATCTGAAGAGTCTCACTGTTATAGCGACTGCCATGACAAATTTCGCAAGGAATGTAGACATCAGGTAAAAAATGCATTTCAATTTTTTTGACACCATCTCCATAGCAGGCCTCACATCGACCACCCTTGACATTGAAAGAAAAACGATTCTTGCCATAACCATACATTTTAGCTTCTTTGGTATTAGCAAATAAATCTCTAATATCATCAAAAACACTAGTATAGGTAGCAGGATTACTCCTTGGGGTTCGACCAATTGGATTTTGACTGATCTCGATCACTTTATCAATATTTTCCATGCCAATTATTTTTTTATGTAATCCTGGTTTCTCTTTTGCCTTATAAAGATTATTCATTATAGCTTTAGTTAAAATTTCATTGACTAAAGTGCTTTTACCACTGCCAGAAACTCCCGTAATGCAGGTAAGTATTCCAAGCGGAAATTTAACATCAATGTTTTTTAGATTATTGGCTTTGGCTCCGATAACTTCCAGGTATTGTCCATGGCCTTTTCTTCTTGTTTGTGGAATTTCAATGCATTCTTTCCCACTTAAATATCTTCCAGTAATACTATTTTCGTTATTCATTACTTCCTCTGGGGTCCCGCTAGCCACGACATACCCGCCTTCATCTCCGGCTCCAGGCCCGATATCGACTAAATAATCACAAGCTCTCATTGTATCTAAGTCATGTTCGACGACGATTAAGGTATTACCTAAGTCGCGCATTTCGATAAGGGCTTTAATTAATTTTTCGTTATCTTTTTGATGAAGTCCAATACTTGGTTCATCCAAAACATATAAAACTCCTGTCAAACGAGAACCAATTTGGGTTGCCAGCCTAATTCTTTGCGATTCGCCACCAGACAAGGTTCCGGCAGTTCGGTTAAGTGTCAAGTACTCAAGCCCGACATTACTTAAAAATGTCAATCTGGATTTTATTTCCTGAATAATTAATCGCGAGATTTCTTTTTGCTCATTAGTTAATTTTAATTCGTTAAAATAATTTAACAAATTTTTAATACTTAGACAGGTTACTTCATAGATATTTTTATCGTCAATTAAAATTGATAGTATACTATCCATCAATCTGGCTCCATGACATTTCTCGCAAACTTGTTCGATCATGTAGTTTTCTAACCATTCTCGAATCCATTCACTACTAGTTTCCATGTATCTTCGTTCAAGGTTACTAATAAGTCCTTCAAAGTAATCATGTGAATGAAGTTGATTACCACTTTTTGATTTATAATTAAATTCGATAATATCACTTGAACCATAAAGAACAATATTCTGTTCTTCTTTAGTCAATTTATTGAACGGTTTACTCATGTCAATATGATAATGATTGCAGACAGCCTCTAATCTTTTATAATAAATCCCTTCCTGATCATCGCTTAAAGTAACGATGACACCACCGTCTAAACTAAGATTCGGATTAGGGATAATCAAGTCTTTATCGATCTTCAACTTAATACCTAATCCTTTACATTCAGGACAGGCTCCATAAGGGGAATTAAAACTAAACATACGAGGTTCCAGTTCAGGAAGTGAAAAATCACAATAAGGACAGGCAAAAGTTTCGGAAAACAACAATTCTTTTTCGCCGATCACATTGATTAAAACCTTACCTTCAGCTAATTTAGTTGCGGTCTCAATCGATTCGTAGACTCTACTTCTTACATCTTCTTTGATGACAATACGATCGATGACAACATCGATTTTATCTTTTTTATTTTTTTGTAACTCGATATCTTCCTCAGATAAATCGTGCATTTCGCCATTAATTCTAACTCGAACAAAACCTTCTCTTTTTAACTTTTCTAAAACTTCTTTATGAGTGCCCTTGCTACCGTCGACAACTGGTGACATGATAATTATTTTAGTCCCAACGGGATATTCAAGTACTTTATTAGTCATTTCTTCGATGCTTTGAGAAGAAATGGGAAGATGATGAGTTGGACAATAAGGGACACCAACTCTTGCAAAAAGTAATCGCAAATAATCGTATATTTCAGTCACTGTTCCAACTGTACTTCTTGGATTCTTATGAGTAGTTTTCTGATCGATACTAATTGATGGCGATAATCCTTCGATCGAGTCGACATCTGGCTTTTCCGTTCCACCTAAAAACTGTCTAGCATAACTAGACAAACTCTCGACATATCTTCTTTGTCCTTCAGCATAAATAGTGTCAAAAGCTAAACTACTTTTACCACTTCCAGAAATTCCAGTCATGACCGTCAATTTATTTTTAGGTATCTCTAGATCGATATTCTTTAAATTATTTTCTCGAGCACCTCTAATGATAATTTTATCCATAAAATCACTTCCTAAATCGTATGTATTATATACTTATTTTAAATTTTTTTCAAATCTTATTTTATACTGACATTTCTGGCATAATTCTTCGACCAAGGAATTAGTTTTCATTCCAGAATTTATCTTTTGAAATCTTTTACTACTGATAATATCGCGAAAACTGGTTTCATGAATATTGCCCAATTTAACAATACCATTACCGTCTAGACAGCAGGGGACAACTGTTCCATCAACTAAAATACCAAGATGAGTTCTCGTACCATAACAAGTGCCCGATAAACTAATAACTTCCTCTTCTAAATTAGGCCATTTGAAAAGATCATCTTTATCGAGATAGATGTTATCTTTAATCTTGATATTTTTTTCCTTTTTAATCTGATCGATAATCCTATCTTCAAGATGATAATACCTCTGCAACTTATCGATAATTTCCAGTGAATTATTGTTGAACCTTAAGTCTTTTAGACTCCAGATCCGATAAACAATCGTCATCCTAGAACTTAAATGATCTCCAATCTTAAAGATTTCATCGTAATAGTTATTATTATGATGCTCACTGTGAAGGGAAATATTTATTTGTTTTAAGTTTTTATATTTCATTAACTCTAAATAGTATTTACTTAGAAGGGTTCCATTAGTTGTAATTTTAACCAATATTTTATTGTCTTCACAAATTTTTAAAAAATCTAAAATATAATTGTTTAAAAATGGCTCCCCTTTAATATGGAAATAAACCAGATCTGTATAATTTTTTATTTCACTGATAATATGTTCAAATTCTTTCTTATTCATTTTTCTCTTTTGTCGATGAAGTGGAGAACAAAAGGAACATTTTAAGTTACAGAGATTGGTTATTTCTAGATAGATTCTTTTAAATTTCATTCTTCACTTCGCATTTCGAATAAAATATCTCTTAATTCCATTGCTCGTTCAAAGTCTAATTCCCGAGCTGCTTGCTTCATTTCTGTTTCGATCTTTTCGATGGTTTCAAATCTTTCTTTTTTGCTGATCTTAACTTTTTTATCTTTTGTTTCATCGATATTGCTAATTAAATCTCTAATTTCTTTGTTAATCGTGGTTGGAATAATCTGATGTTCTAAATTATGTTGCTCTTGAATCTTTCTTCTTCTTTCTGTTTCCTGAATCGCATAAGACATACTATCAGTCATTTTGTCGGCATACATAATAACATGCCCATTAGCATTTCTAGCACAGCGACCAATCGTCTGAATTAAACTGCGACTACTTCTTAAAAAGCCTTCTTTGTCGGCATCTAAGATCGCAATCAGACTAACTTCGGGAATATCGATACCTTCACGAAGCAAGTTGATTCCGACAACGACATCGTATTTACCTAAACGCAAATCGCGAATGATTCGCAAGCGTTCTAGAGTTTTAACTTCGGTATGTAAATAGGCAACTTTAATATCCAATTGTTCTAGATAATTAGATAACTCTTCAGCCATACGAATCGTCAAGGTGGTGACTAATGTTCTTTCATTTTTAGCAATTCTTTCTTTAATTTCAAAGACCAAGTCATCAATTTGACCTTTGGTTTTACGTACTTCAATCGTTGGATCCAGTAGACCAGTTGGTCGAATAATCTGTTCTACTACCTCTTGATTTACTTTTTCCAGTTCATAGTCACCTGGGGTTGCTGAAACATAAATAACCTGATTAATCTTTTTTTCGAATTCCTCAAATTTAAGAGGGCGATTATCCAAAGCACTGGGTAGTCGAAATCCATAATCGACTAGGTTCATCTTTCTGGCTCGGTCACCATTATACATTCCTCTTACCTGCGGTAAGGTGACGTGTGATTCATCGACGATGAGTAAAAAATCTTGTGGAAAAAAGTCAATTAAAGCTGTCGGTGGTTCGCCTTCTTTTTTACCAGATAGATGACGGGAATAATTTTCAATGCCATGACAAAATCCCGTTTCGGCTAACATCTCCAAATCATAATTGCATCTTTGCTCAAGACGTTCGGCTTCTAATAATTTATTATTCTCCCGAAAATATTTTAATCTTTCAACTAATTCTTCTTTAATTGTTTCAAGTGCTCGTTTTAATTTTTCGTCACTAGTGACAAAATGACTAGCTGGAAAGATACTAACCGTTTTTTTATTGTTGATGATTGATCCAGTTAAAACATCAATTTCACTGATTCGTTCAACCTCGTCACCAAAAAATTCTATTCTAATTCCATGAGCTCTTTCATAAGAAGGAATTACTTCTAAAACATCTCCTTTTGCTCGAAAAGTACCTCTTTTAAAATCTAAATCATTTCTTTCGTAGAGCATATCGACTAGTTTTAATAAGACACTGTTTCGTTCAATTTTATCGCTGACGTTCAAAGTTAACATCTTATTTCGATACTCTTCAACTTCACCAATTCCATAAATACAGGAAACACTAGCGACGACGATCACATCATCTCGCGATAACAAGGCACTGGTGGCACGATGTCTTAACTCGTCAATTTCATCGTTAATAGCCGAATCTTTTTCGATATAGGTATCACTACTTGGCACATAAGCCTCTGGTTGATAATAATCATAATAGGAAACAAAATATTCCACACGATTCTCGGGGAATAACTCTTTAAATTCACTATATAACTGACCAGCTAAAGTTTTATTGTGTGCTAAAACTAAAGTTGGCTTATTAATTTCTTTAATAACATTAGAAATAGTGAAAGTCTTACCAGTTCCAGTTGCTCCCAACAAAACTTGATGCTTTTCACTATTTTCTATTCCTTTGACAAGTTCTTCAATTGCTTTTGGCTGGTCACCAGATGGTTGGTATTTGGAAACTAATTTAAACATTTCTGCCTCCTTTTGTGTATTTATACAATTATTATTAACAATTAACCTTAAAATTGATAATGATACTCAATCCCTTTTCGCTAATATATTTTATCATTTTTAGCGTTAAAAAACAAGGTAATTAAAGCCTTACCTTGTAATTATATTGATAGCTAGTCTTTTTTCTTTCGTTACTTACTCTTACTCCTTCTACTCAGGCTTGGATTATCTTGATATATATCGATTTAATAGCTTCCTCTGACAGAAATACAGGATTATTTTTCAATCTTTCATTATTGACTGACAAAAATAGTATATCTAGGTCTTTCATCTTTGCTTTATCTTTGATACTAAAATTAAATTCCTTTATAAAATCTTTTAATTTATCGACAGTTTCACTGACTGTGTTTGTTCCTAAAATATTATTTATTTCCTTTAGCATATCATTAACATAATCTTTGCCTCTTGGATCAACACATTCATGCATATTTACTTCCATATACTGCAAAATGTATGGTAAACATAACAAGACTGCATGTCCATGTGCTATATCATACATGGAGGTTAATTTATAACTCATGGCATGAGCAGCAGTGGTCTGTGATATGTTTATGGCTTTTCCACTATAGTTAGCTCCAATTAAGATCTGCTTAGCAGATTCATAATCACTGCTTTCTAGATATTTTTTATAATTATGAATTAATAAATATAGACCTTTTTTGGCATAATCTTTACTTTGATCTGTCGAATTGATTGATAAGTATGATTCTATGCATTGTCCTATTGCATCAGATAGTGTAGCCATTTTTTGATAATCAGGCAAAGATATAACTAAATTACTATCTAAAATCACTTTATCAGGAAGCAATGAATCATTTGTAAGTGACAACTTATCACCATTATAATAAATAACTGCATATCTCGTAGACTCGCTACCAGTACCGGCAGTAGTCGGAATCGCAATGTGTTTTATATTCGCATAAGTATATTTGTATTGCTCAATATCCTCATCTGCTTTTTTATTGTTATAATACTTGATCGCTTTAGCAACATCGATGGAACTTCCTCCCCCGATGGATATTATTGCATCACAATTATTCTCTTTAAATAATTTAAGCCCGATCATCACTTCTTCATACACTGGATTGGAATTAAATTCAGTGAAAAAAACATGAGGAATATTACTCATCAGCTTTGACAATTTATCAATAAATACATTTGTATTACAAACAACCAAAATTTTTTTTAAGTTTTTAGGTAAAATATCGATAATGATTTTTATATCATCTACATATATTTCCTGCTCACTAAAATCAAAATCTCTAATAGTTTTTTTTACCCTATTCAAGTCTTCCAAGGTATCTACTTCATCGATAAAATAATTATCACTATAAAAGGCTTCGATGTTAAGTTCATCTGTTATTTCATTCAAGGCATTTTCAGCATATACCTTGTCATTACCATTATCTATATATTGATTTACTCTTTTATTCCATAAACCTAGTGTTTCTTTATTTAGTTTATATAAGGGTTGAAAAGCTCGACAATTTTCTCCAAAAATATTAACGCTTATTTCAATTATTTTATTATTAGCAAGTCGACACTTAAAATCTTTTTCTGGCAACTCTCTATTTTCATATACGGTAGCGATATTTTCCCTTGAATCTTTTAATAAATCTCTTACCAATCTTTTATTAAAAACTAAATCGCCATGTAATAAAAGAAAATCATCATCTAAATATTCTCTGGCTAAATACATGGAATAAATATAATTTGTGTCCTGATATTTTGAATTTTCAACAAACTTAAAGTTTAGATGACTGTATTTGTTGCAAATATTAAATATTTGATCTTGAAACGGACCAATTGTTATAACAAAATCGGTTATACCGCATTCAGATAAGATTCTTATCTGTCTTTCTAGTATCGTTTCTCCATTTTCCATCTTTGCCATTGATTTGTGATTATTATTAGTGAATTCTCCCATTCTTTTTCCGAGACCGGAATTAAAAATTAATGCCTTCATCTTACTCACTTTTTTAATAATACCTTTTTGTTGTTCCATGTTAACTAACCGAAACTGCTGAAAGAATCTTCCAATATATCCAATTTCTATTAGGGATTTTCCAGGTTGCTCTATTTTTTTCTTCTAACAATTTTTCTGGATTAAGTGGAGCCATTATTTTATGGCCTTTTACTTCTATGGATTTAGTCCCTTCTGTTTTGGTATGTATTATTTCGACAACATCCATTATATCTTTTTCATAATGTTTTTTCTCTTTTTGATACATTAACCAGCATTTACTATTTTTTTTATCGTTCTTATAGAAGTTAATATCAAACTTTAGTTCTTCATATTTGTAAGAATTTTCTACCACTTCACCTTTATATAAATATTCGGCATATAATTGGGCTCCCATAACTTTTGTTAAAGCCTCTTTAACATCTTTCTTAGTCGAGCCTTTTAATATTACACCAATATCAATGTCTAAGTCATGTCCTATAAATCCCTGTTCCCTAATCATCCCAAGTAAAGTTCCAAAATCCACAAAATATATTAGATCTAATTTATTAAGACACTTTTGGATTTCCTCAATAGCTTTAAAGCCACTTTTATTGATTGCCTCTCTTCTTTTTTTCATTAATCTGACATACTTTGGTTCTGTTATTAACTTTCTTTTTAGGTAATTGATTACCCTTTTTATAAATCTTATCATAATTATTTTCTCCTAAATCCTATATTTAAATATTACAAGTGTCAATTCTATATAATATTTATCATAGCTTTATTTTAGTTTTGCTTAATTTTTTCATTAAATCTAACTTGTTTTGCTCTGGTGTTAATGTAGGTCTTCCCAAATCTTTTCTGGAGCCCTGTTTGGTATTTATTATAAGGGCACTTAATTCAGGATTACTAGCCATTTTCTTCATGTTCAAATTTATATCTTTCAAAGTACTAGCGACATATACATGATCAAATCCCATATTCTTGATTATCTCTTTAATATTAATATCAAAAGCGATTGTCGGTTGTCCTCCTACTGATTCATGAGCACCATTATTTATTAATATATATTTAAAATTTTTTTTGGCAATACTTGCACTTATAGCAAGTCCTCCCATATGCATTAAAAAAGACCCATCTCCATCTATACAATAAATATTCTTATCGGTACCAATTGACATTCCAAAAGCAATACTAGATGTGTGCCCCATTGAGCCAACTGTTAAAAAATCATTAGCGTGTCCACTACTACTTTTCTCTCTAAGTTCAAATATTTCACGAGATGTTTTTCCAGTAGTAGAAACGATTATATCTTTATCACTGATGCTACTTAGAATACATTCAAGAGCTTGTTCCCTTACAATGGTGTATTTAGATTCGGCTTTTTCTAATTCATATTTTGAAAAACTATCTTTTTTAACAATTAAAGCAATAGATTTTCCTTGATGGTTTAAATAATCAATAATACCATCAACTTGCTTTTTCCAATGACCTTCATTTTCATTATCCAATATGATGTAATCTATTCCTGCGGCATCAAGTAGTGCTTTTGTTACTTTACCCTGCTTTTTATGTTGAGGCTCATCTTTGGTATTAGGTTCTCCTCTCCAACCGATAATAAGTAACATTGGAATTTTATATACTTCTTCGTCAGCTAAGGACAGTAAAGGGTTTATAGCATTGCCTATTCCTGAATTTTGCATATAGACGACTGGAAATTTTCCGGTCGCTATATGGTATCCTGAAGCAATTCCGATGGCATTTCCTTCATTAGCTGCAGTTATATTGTGAGTTTGATCAGTATTTTTTTTTATGTATGCACATAGGTCTTTAAGTAAAGAGTCCGGTACTCCTACATAAAAATCCAACCCCTTATTTATCATGTAATCATAAAAGTCTTTGGTATCGATCATATTATTTTCCCCCTGGTATTAAGTTCAATACTTTTTTGATAGATATACATTCATCATCAACTTCTTTGCTTCTTCCATATTCCAATATTTTTTCGGCTGTTCTTAACATAGCTGGATACGCACTTCTAAGCAAATGATTGGCATAAATTATAATGTTGGCACCTATTTGATTTAATTCTTTCTCAGTAAATTGATTATAGGAAGTTGGAACTAGAATTACTGGGACATTTTTCATGTATTTTCTAAATAGTTCCATAAACTCAAATATTTCTTTTCCATCTTTTTCTTTACTATGAATCATTATTCCATCAGCACCAGCGTCTAAATATATCTTCGCTCTACTTAATGCATCTTCAACTGTATTTCCAGCAATTAAGCTCTCAATTCTTGCAAAAATCATAAAATCTTTGGTATGTTGAGCAGCTTTTCCTTGACGGATTTTATCGGCAAATTCATAAGGATCACATAGTGTTTGTTTTACTTCTGTACCAAACAAGGAATTCTTTTTTAATCCGGTTTTATCTTCGATGATAACAGCTGATACTCCGATTCTTTCTAAAGTTTTAACATTAAAGACAAAATGTTCTGTTAACCCTCCAGTATCACCATCTAATATTATTGGTTTGGTGGTTACTTCCATGATTTCATTTATAGTGTTTATTCTACTAGTCAAATCCACCAATTCAATGTCTGGTTTCCCCTTGAAGGTTGAATCACATAAACTACTGACCCACATAGCGTCATATTGTCTAACCTCTAATCCATGATTTATCTTTACATTTTCGACAATAAGTCCTGAAAGCCCATTAGAAGCTTCCATAACCCTTATGTATGGTTTCAATTTTAATAGTTTTTTAAGATCTCCTCTTCTTTTTTCTGAGGTTACCATTAGTTTACCTTCATTTTCACAATATGCCTCCAAATTTTCGGCTTTAGTATATGGAAATTCCTTTAATTTTCCCCCCCATTCTTTAAGAGTTTCAATAACTTTATTTCTTACTTCAGATTGAATTCCAGTTCTCCAATCATCGCCATGAACAACATAATCTGGTTTTATATTTCTTAAATTTTCAGTATAATCCAGTGTTTTTTGTGGAATCACATCTACAACACCCTTTATATTAGAAAATATTTTATATCTTTGATCATAATTTAAAAGTGGTAATCCTTTATATGTAGCAATTGCTTCATCAGTTAAAAGTCCAATTATTACATCTCCTAATTTGCTGGCATTTTCAATGATATTTATATGACCACTGTGTACTATGTCTGTAGATATTGCCAAATACACTTTTTTATTCATTTTAATAACATCTCCTTCATGTTTTATCAATTTTTATTATACCATAGCTATCATCTTTTTTCAAAACAACAATATAGTAAAGAAGTATCAACTTTGTTAATATATTTTAACATTTCTAGTGTAAAAAAAACAAGGTGATTAAAGCCTTACCTTGTAATTATATAACTATTTAAAATAACTATTATTTTTAACTATCATTAATCAAGTTCTGTAAAATACATAACTGAAGTATTGGTGCGGTCAGTTTCTACTAGAGTTGAAATTGTTGTAGTACCACTTTTTTTGTAAAAGAGAGTAGTTGAGCCACCTCCATCAAAATTAACAGCTGTCTTACAGCCAATACTAGCCATAAACTTCGCAAAATTTGGACGAGGCCATGTTTTAGTATCAGAAGAAACTAGAATAAAGTTATTACTATCTATTTGACAAAAACCTTGTCTCTTGGCATTATAATCAGTGCCGACATTAAGAGCTTTATAATTCGCCACTAAAGCAGTATTAAAAACAAAAGTGTTATAGACGCCATTATTGATAACATCAGTGAATATTTTCTTGCGTTCTTCGACGGTTTTATTTTTTAAGCCACCAAAATACTTTAATTGATTACTACCATCAATATAATAAATTACATGATTAGCTGGATAATTTTCATAATCATTAATTAGTATTTGACCGTTATATACTAATAATTCGGATGGTTCTCTTAATTTATAGATAGGGGATCTAGTGGGAAGAGATCCAACTGGCATCGAAGCGTTTGATCCGACAACAATTTTATCTTTTAAGTTATATTTGCTGATGGCTTTTTCTAAGATTATTTTGCATTTCTTAAAGGAATCCCCGCTTACTAATTCCTTTTTCATTTGATAAAAAGGATCTTTAGCCCAAATTCTCGTTAAATAGTAACCATTTTGATAAGAAATATTAAGTACTAAAGTTTCACTAGTAGCCTTGTATTTAACCTTCTCTGAAGATTTTGGTAAAACAACTGGTAAGGCTTCAAGCGTAACTACACAAT
>CAZBQC010000008.1:0-24478 GCA_964494015.1 uncultured Muribaculaceae bacterium | reverse complement strand
AAGAACTTCATGTACGGAAAACAGACCTATTGGTCCCTAAACGGTTATGCCTCTAGCTCGTGGTTTGCGTACTGTGAGCGCCTATGGTTCTGCGAGCAACTACAGCGCGTATGACTCGATCGGCGTTCGCCCAGTTGTCAATCTAAAATCTACAATCTTAATTAGTGGAGGAAATGGCAGTGTGTCCACGCCATACATAATTAAACAGTAAAATAAAATAATTTAAACATAATGCGAGGCTCTAAAGAGCCTCGAAAAGCGCCATACTTGGAGCTTTTGGTAAAGAGTTATCACCTGTGGTAACTTTTTGCTTTATATATTGAGTAATTCCTTGAAAAAAATACTTATTAATGATATTATTTATGGTATAGTAGATAATAATAATAATAGGGATGAAGATTATGATAAGAAAAAGATATCGTTATGTATTAAAAAAAGAAACATTATTAATTGTTTTAGGTATTTTTATTGGATTACTTACCTTTATTGGTATTAGTTATGCTATTATTGTCTATTACAATAATAGTGATGATAGTGTTCACTCTATTGTTGCTGGTAATTTAAAAATAGTCTTTAAAGATAGCAATAATCTTAATATCGATAATATGTATCCGATGACAATAGAAGAAGGAATGAATAGTCCTATCTATAGTTTTACGATTACTAATACTGGAACAGTCAATGCTAAATATATTGTTAAATTAAGTGAAGATACAACAGTTAATTTAGTTAATCATCAATATATGATATTTTGCTTTAAAAAAGGAAATAATCCTTATACCGTTCCTAAAAAGGTATCGGATTTAGGTACGGATTTAATAATAGATAATGGTTTTTTAGCAGTAAATGAAGAAATAAACTATGAACTTAAAGTTTGGCTAGATGAGAGTGCACCTAATTCAGAGATGGGGAAGGTTTATAAGACTAAAGTTATTGTCGAGGCTGTCAATACGATTACTAATGCAGAAAGTGATATAGTTAGACCGATTATTAATCTAAATGGTGAAAAAGTTATCAACTTAAAAACTAATGATAAATTTACTGATCCTGGTATTAATATGATTACTGATAATGTCGATCAATTACCAAACGAAAGAGTTAAAGTCTCTTATGAGTATTATGATGGGAATAATTTTTATCTAGTTGATAAAGTGGATACTAGTAAAAATGGTGTTTATTATATTTATTATGAGGTTTTTGATAATAACTTAAATAGTGATACTGAAACAAGGGTAGTTAATGTTAATAGTAAGGCAAATCTTTTTATTAAATTAATTGGCGATAGTAATGTTAGTACACATACTCTAGCTAGTTATAGTGATTTAGGAGCTCAAGTTGTCGATTCTAGTAATAATTATCTTCATAGTAATATTACTAAAATAATGGGGTTAAATACTGATAATAAAAAGAGTCTTTACTTTATTAAATATCTGACTAAAGATGGTAATGAGCTTTATAGTAATGTTAGAAAAGTTATTGTTAAGGATGCTAATACTATTTATGATGCTATTACTAAGAATGATATTAGTAATTATTATGGTTCTTTAAAAGAGTTAGACAATCAAATATATATATCAGGAAGTAATCCCAATAATTATTTAAGTTATAGTAATATACTTTTTAGAATCGTAAAGGTAGATAAAACTACGAATAGTATTACCGCTATTACAGATTCTAGTGTAACTGATTTAGTGCCTAATACTAAGGTTTATAAAGATAGTAATGTTTATTCATACTTAAATAATGAGTTTATTAATAAGTTATTAAATCATAGTTATTTGATTAAGAATAGTGATGATACTTATATTAGTATTTTAACTAAAGATATTTATGATTTAACTCATCAATCAATAACTTTAGGTATGGGATATCTAGTCAAAGATAAAAACTGGTTGATATTAAATAATGGTCTTACTTATGTCGATACTAATGGTGAGGTTAAAGATACTCTTTCTTCTTCTCTTACAATGGTAAGAGCAGTAATTAATTTAAAAGGAGATTTAATAGTTACAGGAAGTGGTACTAGTAGCGATCCATATTTATTACAGTAGATAAAATATATATAGGAGTTTAAATATGACAAAAAGTGAAAATAAAAAAGTATTGTTATGTAATAGTAAGTGGTTTATTTTAAAACTAGTTGTTTCTATTCTTTTTAAAGCTTTATTATTAGTTATTCCCATTTTTTATAGTTACGGTATCGATAGTATTTCCAAGGGCGACTATAATGGTGCTTATCTAATGATAGGAGTCTATTTAGGATCTTTTATCTTATATCGTATTTTTGAAATGGTTAATCAATGGTCTTATTATGTTCTTTATGCTAAAGTCTATAAAACATATGTTAATTTAGGATTAACTAAAACTTATAATAATTCAATTTATAGTTTATCTAGAATTAATTCATCAGAATACAGTAATATAATGAGTGAAGATTTCGAAGTTTTAAGTGATTATTATGCTACTTTAGTTTTTAGATTTGTCGATTTACTAGAATTTATATTTATTATTATTTACTTCTTTGTTTTGAATTTATTTATTGGATTATCTTCAGTAGTCCTAGTGATACTTGTTCTTTTGCTTTTGTCTTTAACTTTTAAGCAAATTCAAACTATCAATGAGACTAGAAAATTAAAGCATGATAAAAGAATTGGTCTTTTTCAAGAGTTATTTGCTGGAGTTAAAGAAATTAAAGGATTTAATATTTTTAATAGTATTAAAAATCGTATTGATGAAAATGTTAAAGATTATACTACATGGAATAATAGGATTAATGTTCAAAGATATAATTTAAGACAAATATCTTTAGGAGTAGTCGATATTTTTAGAATTGGTTCATTATTCTATGGAGTTTATTTGATTACCTTAGGACAATTAACTTTAGGTATGACTTTAATTATTTTTAACTATTATAGTAAATTAATTGATTCTTTTACTTCTATTATTACATTGATAGAGGGACTTACTAATGTCAAGGTAGCTAAAAAGAGAGTGTTTAAATTGTTTCAGTATGCTAGTGACAAGGTATTAGTGGCTGGAAAAGATATTTCTTCACCTAAAGGGAAAATTACTTTTGATAATGTTTTATATGGGCCTAAAGACAATCCAATATTAAATTATATATCATTTACAGTTAATCCTAATACGTTAACTTTAATTACTGGACCAACGGGTAGTGGAAAAACTGGTATTTTTGACTTGCTTTTAAAACTTAATCGTCAGCATACAGGTAAAATTTTAATTGATGATAAAGCAATAGAAACATATGGTTCAGATATTTATTATAATTTAGTTTCTGTTGTTCAAAAAAATCCAACCTTTTTTGCAGTTTCTATAAGAGAAAATTTGACGATGATCGAACCAAATTTTGAAATTATTATTGAGTTATGTAAAAGGCTGGATATTCATGAATACATCATGAGTTTACCTTTAGGTTATGATACCTTACTTTTAACAGATGGATCGAATATCAATTCTGAAGTTAGATATCTACTAGCGATAGTTAGAATGATCCTAAAAGGGAGTAAAATTCTTTTATTAGATGAAACTTTTAATTTCTTAGGGCAAGAGATAACTAAGAAGTTATTGAAGTTATTTAATGAAATGAAGAACAATTATACGATTATAATTATTACTAAAGATCAAAAGATTTTAGCTTGTGATCAAGTTGATTATTTAATTTATTTAGAAAAGGGTCAGGTTGTTTATGAGGGTAAAAAAGATGATGTTAAAAAGGATAGAGATTATATAAAGGATCTTAAAAGGTTATAGACTAGGAATTTTGGTTGGCTAACAATACTTTTTTGAGTACTGTCAACAATCTGAGTTAAAGGATAATCTTTAACTCTTTATTTAGATAAACTATTAAAGATGTTGACATTTTCTAAAATAAATAGTAACTTATTATTAATTAATTTGAAAGGGAAAGCGACATGATAAAATATTTATCAAGTGATAATGATAATATATTAATCTGTGTTAGTGTTGACTATTATACCAATACTATTTGTTTGTGCCCATATTTTCCTTATAAAAATGATATCGGTGATAAAATTGGTGACTAAAAAGCTATTCTAGTTTTATGTCGCCAGTTTTTAATTTTAGGGGGGAAATGTAATGCTAAATGAAATTGCTAATAAAGAAGAAATGTGTGAAATAGATTACATACATTTATTAACAATTATTCTTAGAGCAAATAATGAAATTGAATATATGAGTTGTAAAAACAAAATAATAAAAGCATTTGAGTTAAATCAGATGTATGGTTTTAGAGTAATCTTAAATAAAAACAAGATATTACTAAATTATAAAGGGAAGAAATTGATATTAAATATAAAAGAGTTAAGCAAACTATCAGATTATATATATAATTATTTGCAAAGCAACTATCCAATAAAATATGATTATCATAATTTCGATCCTATTTACATGTCATTATTTTTATATAAATTTATACCTAGAATAAAAAAAATTAAATACGATATGTTTAATATCAAGGATTTCAGGTTGTTAAGAAGTAAAAGCCATCCTGTGACTTTAGAAGAATCTGAAAGCTATAAAGCTTTAAACAAAGGAAAAGAATGCGAAGTTTATACACCGTTTAATTCTAACCATATAGTTGATAGTGATTATGAAAGGCTATTGGAATCATTAAATAGTGTTACGACTAATAAATACCCGTATTTAAATCAATATATAATAGTATATAATGATGAACCATATATAAGAGATGGTCAGCATAGAGCAAGTGTTCTGAAATATTTATATGGTAATATTAGTATTCCAATAATGAGAATTTACATAGAAGGGGAACTAAAAGATGATTAGCAGTAAAGAAAAAAAGTACAATGATTATAAATCGTTTCTAAAAGAATATTTATTTGAAAATCATAATTATGATAATTCAAATATCATATATACTGATAGATATGGTGCACCTGCGTTTACAACAACAGTTCCAAATAGTAGTTTTAAGAATTGTGAATTTGTAAATAATTATCCACATTTTCAAATACCAAGTCATATATGCTTGAGAGAAATAAAAAATTTTATTGAAGGTACTGCTATATATGATGATAATTTTACTATAAGATATGGTGATATTCACCCAAATAAACCTATACCAATGTTAGGGCAACTTAGAAATTATTATATAGATGACGCTATCAAAAATATGATTATGACGACTGGTAAAGTAAATAATATTTTTACAATAGGGGATATTTCATCGAAAACTATAAATAAATTTCTTGATAAATATGGAATTATGGATAAAGATATAATGTTCGATTTTATTTATAAAAGCATTATTAATAGAAGGTTTTCTCTCGAATATGATAGTATTCTAAAACAATATGATAATTATTGTGATAATTCAATATTATTAGTTAAAAATTTATTAAAAGTTCTTCAATTAGAGAGTGAGCAATTTTTAAAAGAATCAAAGCTATATTATAATAATGAATTATATAATTATATTAAGTCTTTAAAATCTGAAGACGGTTTAAAATCAAATGGTGAAATTAAATATTTTTTGCAAGAATTCATGTTTTTGTTAAATCCGTCTTATAGTAATGGTACAATTATAAATATAATTGGATCTGATCAATCAGAACATATAAAAAAGGTTTTAACTATTGTGAAAGATAATAACATTGATTGCGATGTAAATTTTTTAACTTATAATATATGTAAAAACTCATCTTCTAGAGATATAAACGAATGGGAAAAAATTCTTAATATAATAGTAAAAGAAAATAATATAACATTAGATAGCAAATATGTTTTACCATTTGATTTTTTAAGATTTTACTTTTCTTTGGTTAATAATATAAATATTATAGATTTTCAAAATTTAAAAAATATTAATATTAATATGATAGATGAAATTTATCGTGGGGTATTGAAATCAAAACTAAATTTGCAGAGAGTAAAAAACTCTATCAGTCAAAGCTGTCTTTTAAGTAATATGACACTTATCAATCAAGTAATAAATAGTGTTGTTAGTAGTGGAGAAACAAGTAAGCTGGTAAAATATTTATATGGATTATCAAGAGAATATAATAGAAATTCAGAACTGTATTGTGATATAAACGAATTGTATTATGAATTCATGATAAGATGCTTGCAATGTTTATCATTTGATAAGACTGAGTCAATTCAAAATCTAATTAAAAGGAAGTGAAGATAATGAAAAAACCAAAACATTTAGAATTAAATGATTTAATAATAATATCATCTATGTCTGATGGAATCGCTAATGAAAAAAAACTAAGTAAGTTAGTTAATACAAAACTATTGTTAGAAAAATCATATAGAGTAGAAGAAGATAAATATACAAGATGTAGTGTTAAGGGTGAAAGTACTGATGCTCTAAGGCGTGCCAAAGAACTTGAAAGAATTATTAAGGATAAAAATGTAAAAGTAATAGTAGGGGTAACGGGAGGAAACTATTTATTAGAAGTATTAGATTACTTTAATTTTGATACTATTACTAGTAATAGTAAATGGATTCAAGGACAGTCTGATATAACTATTTTATTATATATATTGACTACAAAGTATGATATACAAACAATATATTCATATAATGCTAATTCTTTATCGACGATAAGTGATTTAGAATTTAAAAATAATATTAGTGTTTTAAGTGGTAAAAATGTTATTCAAAATGATTATAAGTATATGATAATTGATGGGCAAAAGGAAAATACTACTTGGAAAATTAGTGAAAATATTAATGTAACAGGGAGAATAATAGGGGGATGTTTAGAGTGCATAATGGATATAGTTGGAACAAAATATGATAATACCTTAGAATTTATTGATAAATATAAATCTGATGGGATCATATGGTATTTTGATATAGATTATATGACCAACGAACAATTACTAAGAAATATTTGGCACTTAGATGAACTTGGTTGGTTTAAGTATACTAAATGTATCATTTTGGGAAGAAATGAAGGAAAAAGTTATACTGGAATCAATATTGATGAGGTAATAAGTAGGGGTATTAGAAATAAGAAAATACCATATATAACAGATTTTGATTTAGGACATACCTATCCAAGAATTACTATTGTTAATGGTTCGATAGTCCGAATTAATGCAAGTGATACAGAAAAAAGGATCGAGATAATAGGGTGAGATATTATATGAAAAAAGTACTAATAGGAATATGTGGAATAGGTAATGGTCATGTTAATAGACAAATGTTAATTATTGAAGAGTTAAGAAAAAGAGGATGTCAAATAGTAATTGCTACAACACCGAATAAAATTGAAACTATAAAAAACAAATTTAGTGATATTGAAGTAATAAGCATTAATATTCCTTGGATAGTATGTGGTAATAATGGGGTGGATTTTAGTAAATGTAAAGAGGTGTATATAAAAAATAATGTTGACCAGTATTTAACTTTTTTTAATTTTTCATTAGAGGCGGAAAAAAGACTTAATGGGAAACCTGACTTGGTAATAAGTGATTACGAACCAAATGTTGCACAATATGCCTATGCATGTGGGGTAAAGTTAATAAATATGGAGCAACAATCAAAATTTTTATATTTAAAAGAGGAGAGTATAAAAGGGTACTCAATAAATGAAGAAGTAACGAGATTAAATTATTTTTTTCCGAAAACTGACTATAGGATAATATCTTCGTTCTTTAATGTTAATATAAATGAAAAAAACGCTTATATAATACCCCCGGTAATTAGAACTACTGAGAGAACTAATGTGGATGTAAATAAGGGGCTGGTTTACTTTTCGCCGTATTGTAATGATAAAAAACAATTTATAAAAATATTAAAATTACTAAAGCAAATAAAGAATTTAAGTTTTATTGTATATACTAGTCTTGAATTTGAGGGTTATTGCCAATATGGGAATGTTGTGTTTAAGAAATTTGGAGAGGATTTTTTAAATGATTTAAAAGATGCATATTTCATTATTTCTTCATCTGGCCATCAACTTTTGAGTGAGTCAATATCAGCCGATATACCAGTGTATTTATTTCCACTAAAAACATATGAACAGCATTATAATTCTAGAATGATAGAAAAATATGATTTAGGAATTGAAGCAATTGAATGTACAAAGAAAGAGTTTGATGAATTTTATAACAATATTCCCAAGTATATTCGAAACATGAAGGAGTATAGAAAAAAGGAATGGACCGAAGCCTGGTCTAGAAGGATAAATAAAATATTTGATGAAATACTATAAATTTAAAGGATCTCTTTTAAATATAATATATCAAAATGTAGAATGTAAGTATTATAATAAATGTGATCGGTTAGTTTTGATCAAGATTTTAAACTATTTAGAAACATATTTATTAAAGATTAAGAAAGGCGAAGTTTCTTAATTGTATCTAAAGCTCTACTTTTACCTTTTGGTGTTAACAAATAATTGTTGTGATGACTTTATTATGAAGGATACTGAAGATTATTATGGGATTGTTGATAAAGAAAAAATTTATTAACAATTCTTTTCTTTAGTAATAAAGCAAGTGTCAAGAAGTGTCATATTGCTTTATTGATGTCATATATTATGTTAAAATGAATAATAGCGAGGTAAAGATGAACAATCGATATAAGTATGTGTTTAATACTTTAATGACAATGATCGTTATTATGGTATTATTTTATTCTTTTCTTATTTTGCGCGATTATTCGAAAGAAGTCGATTTAAAGAAGAATGAAGCGGCTACTAATCAAAAGGAAACTTTAAAAAGTAGTAATGAGATAGATGATAAAAATAAGGAATCAAAAGAAGTAATTGAGGAAGAAGAAAGTAAAGGATTCTCTTCAGGTAGTGATGAATCAAAATCTACTGATGGTAGTATCAATAGTAATAACAGTAGTAATAATCCTGTTAAAGAGGAGATACCTTCATCTGGTGGTAATTCAAGTAGTGGATATGATCCAGATACCAGTGTAAATTCTTCAGTTATTGAAAGTTATAAGGGTAAAATTACTGGCTATGGACCAGATTGTTATGGGTGCACTACTTCAGAGACAGCATCAGGAATGTATATTGGCGGAGGTAATATCTATTATCAGGATAATAATTTCGGCAAGATTAGAATTGTTGCTGCCGATAAAAGATATCCGTTTGGAACCATTGTTAGAATTTCTAATTTATCAATTTATCAAGAACCGATCTTAGCAGTGGTCTTAGACCGTGGTGGAGCAATTGGCGATGGAAAACAGGCTAATTTTGATTTGCTTTTTGAATCTGAAGCTAAGGCATCCGTAGTTGGGTTAACGACAGCTAATTTTGAAATATTAAGATTAGGATATTAATCCTTTTTCTTTTAGAGGTAATTTATGAATAATGAAATAATTGAAGAAATAAGTAAAAATTTAGGAATCAGAGTTAAGCAGGTTGAAACAGTATTAAAATTATTAGAGGATGGTAATACGATTCCATTTATTGCGAGGTACCGAAAAGAGTTGACCGGTTCCTTAGACGAAGATACGCTTCGAAAGATCGAGGAAGTCTATCAGTATCAGATAAGTCTTTTGGATAGAAAAAACGAAGTAATTAGACTAATTGATGAAAAGGGACTATTGACTGACGAGTTAAAAGAAGAGATAGTTAAAGCTCAAAAGCTAGTCGAAGTTGAGGATTTATATCGGCCATTTAAAGAAAAAAAGAAAACGAAGGCTAGTATCGCCATCGATTTAGGATTAAAACCATTGGCTGAGATCATTATGAGTTTTAACTTTAGTGGTAATCTTGATGATTTGGTCAAACCATATTTAAATGAGAAAGTTCCTAGTGTCCTTGAAGCTTTAAATGGAGCAAGAGATATCATTGCCGAAGAGATAAGTGATAATTTTAACTTTCGAAAATGGATGAGAAGATATCTTTATTTAAATGGAATAATTACTAGTAAAGTTAAGAAGAGTCATCCTGACCTAGATAAAGTATATGAGATGTACTATCGTTATCAAGAAAAAGTCAATCAGATCAAACCTCATCGTATTTTAGCTTTAAATAGAGGTGAGAAGGAAAAAGTTCTTCAAGTTAGTATCGATGTCAATGAAAAAGAAATCATCGATTACTTGGAAAAGAATATTATTAGGAAAGATGATTATTTCTTTAATGATTTAATTAAAGAAGCGATTAAAGATGCTTATCAAAGATTAGTTTTTCCTAGTGTCGAGCGAGAAGTTAGAAGTGAGTTAAAGGATAAGGGAGAAGTGTCTGCCATCAATAATTTTTCACGAAATTTAGAAAGACTATTGTTGACGCCACCGATCAAAGAGAAAGTTGTCTTAGGTTATGATCCAGCTTTTCGAACAGGATGCAAACTGGCAGTTTTATCAAAAACTGGCGAAGTATTAGAAATTGCGGTCATCTTTCCGACACCACCTGATGCTAAGATCGAAGAAAGTAAAAAGATCATCTTGGATTTAATCGATAAATATCAGATTGATATCATTGCAATTGGAAACGGAACAGCCTCTCGTGAGAGTGAAATCTTTATTGCCGATGTTTTAAAAGAAGCTAAACGAAAAGTAGAGTATATTATCGTCAACGAAGCTGGAGCTTCAGTTTACTCAGCTTCACTTTTAGCTAAAGAAGAGTTTCCTAACCTAACAGTTGAAAAAAGGAGTGCCATCAGTATTGGCAGGCGATTACAGGATGCTCTTTCTGAACTAGTAAAAATTGATCCTAAAAGTATTGGAGTTGGATTATATCAACATGATCTTAGTCAAAAAAATCTTGATGAAGCACTTAACTTTATCGTTATGAAATGTGTTAACAATGTTGGAGTCAATATTAATACCGCTTCTTTTTCCATTTTAAGATATGTCTCAGGATTAAATAAGAAAGTTATCGATTTAATTCTTAGAGAAAGAAAAAAATTGGGTAAATTTAAAAATCGTGAAGAGGTTCGAAAAATAAAAGGTGTGACACCTAAGACTTTTGAACAGGCGATTGGTTTTTTAAGAATTATTGATGGTGATAATCCCCTCGATAAAACTAATATTCATCCAGAGAATTATTCAAAGACTCTAAAAATTCTTACTGATTTAGGTTTTACATTAACTGATGTTGGAAGTAAGTCTTTGGTTTTAGAATTAGAGAAAGTTGATTTTAAGGTGAAGAGCGAGGAATTAGGAATCGATTCTTATACTTTAGGGGATATCGTTGAATCTTTAAAGAAGCCTCATCGTGATCCAAGAGAAAAACTTGACAAGCCACTTTTGAGAAGTGACATTATGACGATGGAGGATTTGAAAATTGGCGATAAGCTCCTTGGAACAGTTAGGAATGTCGTCGATTTTGGGGCTTTCATTGACATTGGTCTTAAGAATGATGGCTTGGCACATATTTCTAATTTAAGTAAAGATTATGTCAAGGATCCAAACGATATTATAGCGGTCGGCGACATTGTCGAATGCTATGTAATTGATATTTTAAAGGATAAGAAAAAAGTTGCTCTTTCGCTCATCAAAAATAATTAAAAATTTTTTTCTTTTGATATCAACAGAAAACAGTTTTTCGAACGTTTTTTCGATAAAAATATATTGACTTTTTAATTACAAAATACTACAATGAGATTAATAATAGGAGAGGATGGAGGTAATATTATGATGACCGTTACTGAAAAAGAAACGGCATTGAAAGTTGTTAAAAGAGATGGCAAAAAGGTCGCTTTTAACAAAGAGAAAATAGCTGTAGCTATCAAGAAAGGCTTTGATAGTGTAGAGAACAATAAATATAATGAAAGTGATGCCAATAAAGTATTTATGGCTGTTTTATCACAAATTGAATCTGATTACAAAGACGCACCTTTTATTCAGATTGAAGACATTCAGGATCTGATTGAAAAACATTTAAAAGCACTAGGATATCTAGATGTTTTAGAGTCTTTTTCCAGTTATCGTGAAAGAAGAGCAGAATCTAGGAAGATATTTATGTCTAGACAACATAAATTAATTAAGGCTATCGAGAGATTAACTTTGAAAGATGCCAGTGAAGAGGACAGTAAAAGAGAAAATGGCAATGTCGACGGTGATACGCCGATGGGAACAATGCTTCAATATGGAAGTACTATTTCTCGTGAATTTGCGATGTCTTATTTAATGGAAAATAGGTTTTCTGCTGCTCACGATGAAGGAAGAATTCATATTCACGATATGGATTTTCTACCGATGGGAACGACGACCTGCTGTCAAATAGATTTGAATAATCTATTTGAGAAGGGTTTTTCTACTGGTCATGGCTTTTTAAGAACACCTAATGATATTATGAGCTATACGGCTTTAGCAGCCATTGCTATTCAATCAAATCAAAATGATCAACATGGTGGCCAGAGTATTCCAGCCTTTGATTACTATATGGCACCAGGTGTCATCAAGACTTTCAAAAAGCAATTCAAACAAATTTTATTTGATTATTTAGAATTGATGGGGTTTATCAACTTTGTTAATTTTAATGGAATAATTAAAGAGATATCTAAAATTAAAGAAATTAATTTTAATTTTAAGGTTTTAGAAAAATATTATAAAGATAGTGAAGAGGTCGAACGAATTTTTCGTCGTGCTTATAAAAAAGCCATCGAGAGAACTGATCGTATAACCTATCAGGCAATGGAAGCTTTTATTCACAATTTGAATACTATGCATAGTAGAGCTGGAGCTCAAGTTCCATTTTCTTCTATCAATTTTGGTACTGATATATCATACGAAGGCAGAATGGTTATCAAGAATTTCTTATTGGCTGCTGAAGCTGGTTTAGGAAAAGGAGAAACACCGATTTTTCCTATTTCGATTTTTAAAGTTAAAGAAGGTATTAACTTCAATAAAAAGGATCCTAGCTATGATTTATTTCAGTTGGCTTGTCGTGTTTCAGCTAAAAGATTATTTCCAAATTTCTCTTTTATCGATGCTCCTTTCAATAAGAAATATTATAAACCGGGAAATTTTGATACCGAAATTGCTTATATGGGGTGCAGGACGAGGGTTATTGGCAATGTAGCTGATCCTGATCGCGAGATTGTCACTAGTCGTGGTAATTTATCCTTTACCTCAGTAAACTTAGTAAAAATCGGTATTAAACACGGAGTGGTTACTAGTAAAAAAGCTGATATCGATGGCTTCTTTGAGGAATTAAAAGAAGTTATGGATTTAGTACGCGACCAGTTGTTAGAAAGGTTTGAAATTCAGTGTCGTAAAAAAGTCTACAATTTTCCTTTCTTATTGGGACAGGGTGTATGGCTAGATTCAAAAAATTTAAAGATCAAAGATAATATTCGTCGAGTTTTAAAGCATGGGACTTTATCGATAGGCTTTATTGGATTGGCTGAATCTTTAAAGGCACTGATTGGTGAACATCATGGCGAAAGTAAAAAGGCTTATGATTTAGGTTATAAAATTATTAAATTTATGCGCGATCAGTGCGATGAGTACAGTAAGGAATACAAACTTAACTTTACTTTGTTGGCTACGCCAGCTGAGGGGTTAAGTGGCAGGTTTACTAGAATAGATAAATCAATTTATGGAATTATTAAAGGAGTAACTGATCGACCATATTATACCAATTCTTTCCATATACCAGTTTATTATAAGGTATCAGTTAATGATAAGATAAAATTAGAGGCTCCTTTTCATGAACTTACTAATGCTGGACATATTACTTATATTGAACTAGATGGCGATACGACTGAAAATGTCGAGGCTTTCGAGAAAATAGTTCGTATTATGAGGCAAGAGGGCATTGGTTATGGAGCGATTAATCATCCGGTTGATCGTGATCCAGTTTGTGGATTTACCGGTGTGATAAAAGATACTTGCCCAGGATGTGGAAGAACAGAAAAAGATGGGGTTTCATTTGAAAGAATTAGAAGAATTACAGGTTATTTAGTAGGAACCGTCGACCGATTTAATGACGGTAAGAAAGCTGAAGAAAAAGATCGTGTCAAGCACTCGATCAAATGAAAATTAGGTTAGCTAGTAATCTTCAAAGTGACAGTATTGTCGATGGAGAAGGGATCAGGACCATAATTTGGACACAAGGATGTCCACATCACTGTCCAGGGTGCCATAATCCAGAGACTCATAGTTTTGACGGTGGTAAGTTAGTTGAGGTCGAAGAGATAAAAAAAGAAATATCTGGTCTCCTTGGACAGGATGGAATAACCATTTCTGGAGGAGAACCTTTTTCTCAGATTGAACCTTGCCTCGAAATTGCTAAGTTTGCTAAAAGTCTTAACTTAAATGTATGGTGCTATACCGGTTACACTTTTGAAGAATTACTAAAAATGCCTAAAGCTATTGAATTCTTAAAGTATGTAGATGTCTTAATCGATGGCAAGTTTATGATGAGTGAAAAAAGTCTCAGTTTGAAATTTCGTGGTTCAAGAAATCAACGAATCATAAATGTTAAAAGAAGTCTAAGAGAAAAAAAAGTCTGTACGATAAGAAAATATAATGTCGTAAAACATGATCAAATAGTAAAATCTTTTAATTCTTGTATATTTATTTAAGTAAAATTGGTTGAAACAAAAGAAAAATCATGATATTATTGTAATGTAGTAAGATATACATTATGATAATATCTTTTTCTTAATAAAGATTGGTTGTAACGGTGGTATTTGTGAAAGTGAAAAAAAAGAAAAAATTAAGTGGAATTATTTTGTTTGTCGCTGCTTTTTTAATAACCTTAGGAGTCAGTTATCAAATTTTTAATAATCGTGAAGTTTATCGGATTGCTAAGGTTAATAAATTGAAAGTAGTTTTTGATGATGAAGACTATCTAAAAATAACTAATTTAAAAAGTATGTCTGATCAAGAAGGGTTAAAACTTTATCCTTATCATTTTTCAATTACTAATCTAGGAAAAGATAAAGTTTTGTATCGGATAAAGCTAATCGATGAAAAACTGGCAAAAGAAATCAGTCGTAAGGATTTTAAATATAATTTTGATAGTAAGGATTTGGTTAATAAAACTAGTCTCTTGTCAAAAATTAGAAATAATGTTCTTTATGAGGGATCAATCAAGGCTGGAGAAAAGTACAGTCAAGATTTTTACCTTCGGATATGGATTGATGGAAATGTCAAGAAGGATGTATCTAAGTTTTCGTATCAGGGAAAAATAAAAATTGAAGCTATTGCCAGTAATGGTATAGGTTTCTAGGAGAAAATATGAAAGAAAATAACAATCAACAACCAGTGAAAAAAGAAGTGGTAGATTCTAAAAAAAAGAACTTTTGTCCAGCACCAATGCCGATGGTTCATGATGAAAATGCCAAAAAAGCCAAAAAGATTGCTTTCAAGTATACCATCAAGAAGGCCAATGACGCATTAGAAAAAGGGACCTTTGATGCCTATAATATTGATCAGGTTCGAATGTTTTTAAACAGTGAAGGTTATGAAATAGTCAATATTGTTCCAAGAAGTAAATTTGATATTAACTTAAGTTTTGGTAGCAAGTTAAAAGCTGGAGAACTATCTTTTGCTTTGACTCAGTTATCAACTTATATTAAAGCTGGAATTCCTCTTATTGATTCCGTAAGAATCTTATCTAAACAGACAGTCAAGAAAAATAAAAAGAAAATTTACGATAGTATCGTTTATGAATTATTAACTGGTCAAAGTTTTTCAGCATCTTTGGAAAAGCAAGAAAATATCTTTCCTAAGTTATTGATCAATATGGTAAAAACAGCAGAAATGACAGGAGACTTGCCAGCGATTCTTGACGATATGGCTGATTATTATACATCGATGGATCAGACAAGAAAACAAATTATCAGTGCCATGACTTATCCGACGATTGTCCTTGTCTTTGCCATGTTCGTTTTAACTTTCGTTTTAGTTTGGGTTGTTCCAAAGTTTGTCAGTCTTTTTAAAGATAACAATTCAGAATTGCCAGTAATTACTAAAGTTATTATTGCCATCAGTGACTTTCTTAGTTCTAATTTGTTCTGGGTAATTTTAGGAATCACGACAGTCTTAGGAACTTATGTCCTACTGTATCGAAAAGTAAAGGGTTTTCGACGAACGATGCAAACTTTTTATATGCGTTTACCAGTCATTGGCAATATTATGATTTATAGTGAAGTGACCATGTTTACTAAAACTTTAGCATCACTTCTAAATCACGGTGTCTTCATTACTAATAGCATGGAAATCTTATCCAAAGTATCAAATAATGAATTGTATAAAGGTATTATTGCTAAAACTATCGACAACTTGACTAATAAAGGTGGTAAAATCTCAGAATCATTCTATGGACAGTGGTTTTTTCCAATTGTTGCCTATGAAATGATTGTCACTGGAGAAAACACTGGACAATTAGGTCTAATGATGGAAAAAGTTTCTCAATATTATCAAGAATTGCATAAAAATATGGTCAATAATTTAAAGAGTTTAATTGAACCGATCATGATTGCCTTTTTAGCAATTACCGTCGGAGTAATTATCTTATCAATTATTTTACCAATGTTCTCACTATATAATGTTATTCAGAAGTAGTATGATGGATATTTATTTAATTTTATTCTTTGTTATAGGGCTTTTCTTTGGTTCATTCTATAATGTAGTGGGGTATAGGGTGCCAGTTAATCAATCGATTATCAAGCCGGGAAGTCATTGTCCAAAGTGTCATAAAAAATTAACAATCTTAGAATTGATTCCAATTTTCTCATATTTAGTTCAAAAAGGAAAATGTCGAGCCTGTCGGGAACAGATTGCCTGGTTTTATCCAGTTATTGAGCTATTTACCGGCGTTCTCTTTGCTGTCAGCTACCATTCGTTAGGATTTAGTTATGAATTGGCGATTGCCTTAATCTTGTCATCGTTTTTAGCTGTCGTTATCGTGAGTGACATAAATTATATGATTATTCCTGATTCCTTTATTGTTATAACCGGTGTTTTACTCATCATTGTCAAATTACTCGGAACGGGATTGATTGAAACAGGGAAGTCTATCGGCTACGGATTAATAGTATTTGCCATTATGTATGCCATCATGTGGCTCGGTAAACTCCTCTTTAAAAAAGAAAGTTTAGGAGGAGCTGATGTTAAACTGATGTTTAATGCTGGACTAGTCCTAGATCCCATTCTTAGTATGGCTGCGATTTTTATTGGTAGTTTAATTGCCTTACCAATGTCTATTTTTCTTTATTACAAGCATCATGAAAAAATGATTCCCTTTGGACCATTCTTAATTATCGGAATCTTGATTGTCTTTTTCTTAAAAATTGATATTAAAGATATTTTAAATTTAATTTAGAACATTTTTAATGTTTTTTTTTTCAAGTTAATATATAATAGGCTTAAGAGGTGTAACATGGAAAAAGTAACAATTTTACCGGCCGATACTTATACGGTCATCAATAAAGCTATCATTACCAATGAAATAAGAAAATTGATTACTATGTTATACCAACCGATCATTGGATATAGTTCTGTCAGTTTGTATTTCACGCTTTTGGATGACTTGGATAAAAGAGAATTGATGAGTGAAGACTTAACTCATTATCATTTAATGGCCAATATGCAGTTAAAATTAGATGATATAGTCAAAGCACGTGAGAAGTTAGAGGCAATCGGGCTTTTAAAAACCTACTATAAAAAAGATCATGTCAATAATTTTGTCTATTTAATTTTCTCACCATTATCAGCTAATGAATTTTTAAATCATCCGATCCTAAATGTCGTCTTATACAATAATTTAGGTAAAAGGGAATATGAAAAATTAGTATCTTACTATAAGAAACCATTAATTTCTTTTAAAGAGTATAATGATATTACTAAGAGATTTAATGAAGTGTTCGATGCTGTCAGCTCTAATTCCTTTGTCGGTAACGATAATATTATTGACAATGAAACAGGAGGTATCAAGTTAGACAATGTTTTAGATTTTAACTTGATCATCAACAGTATTCCCGGTGAATTGGTGAATGCTAAATGTTTTAATGACGAGACGAAGGAACTTTTAAATGCCTTAGCCTGTGTCTATAAGATCGATAGTTTAACGATGCAGGGGTTGGTGAGGAATTCTTTAAATGAAAGAGGAATGATTGATAAATTACTAATTAGGAAAAGTTGCCGTAATTTTTATCAATTTGAAAATGATGGTAAGCTTCCAACTTTAGTTTATTCTAAGCAACCAGAGTACTTAAAAAAACCAGTTGGAGACTCATCCAAAAAAGCTAAAATGATTTACACTTTTGAAAATGTGACTCCTTATGATTTTTTAAGAAGTGCTTACAACCATGCTGAACCGACCATTAGGGACTTGTCTTTAATCGAAAAATTGATGGTTGATCAGCAATTGAAACCAGGTGTCGTCAATGTCTTAATTGATTATGTTTTAAAAATCAATAACAAAAAATTAGGCAAGAATTATGTAGAAACGATAGCTGGTCAATGGAAGAGATTAAATATTGAAACGGTCGAAGATGCGATGAAGATGTGTGAAAAGGAACATAAGAGGTTTAAAAAGACGATGGAAAAGTCAACGGAATCCAATCACAAATATCATAATGTCACTAAAAATGAAGTCAATACTCCAAGTTGGTTCGATCAAGATATTGAAAAACTAGAGCTAAAAGCTGATGAGAAAGCTGAGTTGGACGATATTTTAAAAGACTTCTCAAGTTGACAAATTTGCTGTTTTATGTTATAATACGCCTTGTATTAATTTTAAAGGGAGAAAATGTGATGAATAATTACAATGATGATTCAAGGGGAGAAAGAAACGGTTTAACTATTCCTGAATCAGAGAACATTAAAGGTAGGATTGTTGATCTTAGTAGCCAAGTTGCTTACTATAAAGAAAGAAATGCTACTATTGCTCGAGAAAGACGTTCATTAATCTTGCAAGCTATTAAATTAAATTTATTTAAGAGGAAAGCCATGTTTCAAGCTATTGAACAAATTCTGAAAGCTAATCCTTATATTAATGTTCAAAAACAACAGGAAGAAATATATGAACAGAAAATGAAGTTATTAGAAAGTTATTGGAATTAAAAAGGGAACAGCTTTGTTTCTTTTTTACCAATAATTTAAAATTTGAAATTAAAGGAATAATTTAAATTAATTAAAATAATTGCAATAAAAACAATCTATGTTATTATATATAGAAAAAGGAGTTATTAAGATGAGTAAAAAAATAAAAAAAATGACTGATCTAGTCAAAGAATTTTCAGGGGAAAACGAAAAAATCAAACAGATTAAAGAAACAAGGAAGGCTAAGAATATTGCCTTAACAAAATTTGTTGCTGCTTTAACTATTCCATTTATAATATCTGGAAGTATAGTTGGATTTGTAACGACATTTACTGGCGATGATCCTTTGGTTCTTGATGAGATTAAGGATAAAAAAGGGCTTGTTGTAACTACACAGGGAATGTCCGACAATATGGTGGATGTAATGGATTATTTATCAGCAACTGCAATTACGGGTACCTTGACATTCATGTTACTAGATAAAATTAAAAATTATGCAGCGACAAAGAATAATTCGAGGGATGAATACGAAAGTAAAAAACGAGAGTTAGCTGAATTAGAACAAGGACCGGTTTTAAGAAAGTCTAAATAGGAATAGTCTTATTATTTAAGGGGGATTAAATAATGGTTGTCGATCAAGAAATAAAGTATCGACTAAAATCGATAATTTTTACGGTACTGTTTCTAATTATCTCAACTTGGTTTTGGTTTAATGTTCGACCAGATATTTCTAACAGTTTAAGTATTAAAGAAGCAACTTATGATGATATTTATGTAACTGGTGATACCACTATCGATTTTCAAGAAGGTAAAACTTATACTTTTAAAGTAGTTAATTTAAGTGATACAGATTACAGCTATAAGTTAGCGATCACTAATAATTATTTAAGTGAGATAAAGTTAGATTACAATAAAATAAGTTATGCTTACAAGTTAGAGGATGACAATTATACCGAATATTATGCGATGGTTTTAAGTGGAGATTTAGTCTACGATTTAATTCCTCCACATAGTGAATTAGTATATTCAATCAAAACCTTAAAATCTGAAGATTACCAAGATAATGTGACTGGTAAAATAATTTTAACAGTCGATCAGGATGCTTTAGCAATGAAATAGTAAAAAAACATGTCAAAAACATGTTTTTTTGTTGCCAAAATAAGGATTTTAAATTAAACTTATAATGTAGGTGATAAAAATGATAAAGATAGCTGAGATGTCTACCTATGATGAAGGTTTATTAAAAAGATCTTATGTCGATGCCTTACAAGATGAAAGCTTTAAAAAGTTAGTAGCTAAGTTAAACATCGATGAAGGTATTTTGATAAAGTATACTTCTAAATTAGAGCAAGTAGTAGCTGATTTGAATAACTGTAGTAGGTGTAATGGACTAGATGAATGTCGAAACGAAACAACTGGATATTTTTTGTGTCCTAAAAAGGATAAAGATCAGTTTTATTTCATTTATAAAGCTTGTAAATATTTAAATAAAAAGTTAAAAGAAAGTGAACATCAAAAGAATATTTATTTATTTGAAATACCAAAAGAAATTAGGAATGCTTCCCTAAAAGAAATTTATAAGGATGATAAAAATAGGTTGGAATTAATTAAAAGAGTCAAAGAGTTCTATGATGATTATTTAGCCGGACAAAAACCTAAGGGAGTTTATTTACATGGCAGTTTTGGCAGTGGAAAGACCTATATAATTTCAGCCTTGTTTAACGAACTAGCCAAAAAGGATGTGAAGAGTGCCATCATTTATTTTCCAGAATTCTTAAGAAGTCTCAAGGGAAGTTTTGGAACTAATGATGATTATAATGATATTTTTGAATATGTTAAAAGAATTCCCTTGTTACTAATTGACGATCTTGGAGCCGAAAAAATCAGTGAATGGTCAAGAGATGAGGTACTAGGCACGATTGTTCAGTATCGAATGGATGAAAAATTACCAACTTTTTTTACCTCAAACCTAAGTATGAAAGACTTGGAGGTTCATCTTAGTACTGTCAATAATACCATCGATAAAGTCAAAGCTAGGCGTGTCTATGAACGTATTAAATATCTAACAGATGAACTAGAGTTAATTGGAGTCAATAGAAGAAAATAGAAATCATAAGAGGTAGGATTATGTCGCAGATTCAATCATTAAAAGAACTAAGAACTTTAGATAAAGAAAATATCATGTTTGTCAGAGAAACCCTCATCGCCTTTTGTGGAAATATTTGTATGTACGATATGTGTGAATATCCTCAGGAGGAGCTGACACTTCATCACGATCCACCTTTTAGAGAATCAAAAAGCACTTCCTTTGCATGCAGTTATGTTATATCGAAAAGCAATCATGAGTATTTGACAAGTTTAGAACAAAGGGAATCTTCCTTATATGAAACAGCCATGAGAAGAGTTCGCCTTAATAAGGAATTGCTACTTGAAATGAATACTGATTGTGGTTGTCTGAATAAAAATAATCTTGAATAACTTGGTATTTTGTGATATATTCTATACATAAACAAAGAAGAGCCTTAATTAAGGGTTGATTTAGAAGAGAGTCTATGGTTGGTGGAAATAGGTAATTAGCTTTAATTAGAATCACTTTTCATGATAATTTGTTTCGGTATTCTTCCGTTATCAGAAAATAATAAGTAATTATTAAGGTGGTACCACGGGTCATACTCGTCCTTTAAAGGTACTTTTTTTTGAATAAAATTGGAGGTAAAAGAATGAAAAAATTTAAGGAGCTCAGCAAAGAGAAAACCAGTGTTGTCGAAAGTAAAATCAGTGAAACTTTCCAAAAAAAAGATATTCTAAATAAGAGTATTGAGAAGGGGAAAGATTACTTTGTCTTTTATGATGGACCAGCCACCGCTAATGGTATGCCTGGACTTCACCATATGGTGGCCAAATTTCTTAAAGATACTTTTTGTAAATATAAAACGATGCAGGGTTTTAAGGTAATTCGTAAAGTTGGTTGGGATACCCATGGGCTTCCTGTCGAAGTGCAGGTTGAAAAACAACTTGGATTTACTTCTAAGCAAGATATTGAGAAATATGGAATTGATAAGTTTAATGAGAAATGTCGTGAATCAGTTTGGGTCAATGAAAAAGTTTTTCGTGACTTTACAGTTAAAATGGGACAGTTTATCGATTTAGATCATCCATATATTACCTGTGATAATGATTATATTGAGACCGAATGGTGGATTTTAAAGAAATTTTTTGAAGAAGGATTGTTCTATCGTGGACATAAGGTTTTACCATATTGTACTAGGTGTGGAACGGGTTTAGCTTCACATGAAGTAGCTCAAGGTTATCAGGAGATAAATGTCAATTCGGTTATTGTACCAATGAAATTAGTTAATGAAGATACTTACTTCTTAGTTTGGACCACAACCCCATGGACACTTTTAGCCAATGTGGCCCTTTGTGTTAATCCAAGTGCCGAATACGTTAAAGTTGAGAGTCGTGGCAATAACTTTATTTTAGCTAAAGATTTAGTCAGTAAGGTTTTTGATGATGAAGTAAAAGTTTTAAAGACTTATAAAGGAACTGACTTAGAACATATTAAATATGAACAACTATTACCATTTATTAAAGTTGATGAGGAAGCTTTCTATGTGACATGTGATGAATATGTAACAATGGAAGACGGAACCGGAATCGTTCATATTGCGCCAGCTTTTGGTGAGGATGACTTTAAAGTCTCTAAAAAATATAATTTGCCAGTTGTTAATCCGGTGGGAGAAGATGGCAAGTATTTAGAAGGTCCATGGATGGGAATCTTAGTCATGGATGCCGATATAGAAATCATTAAATGGTTAAAAGAAAATGGCAAATTATTTAGTAAAATAAAAATGATGCATAACTATCCGCATTGTTGGCGTTGTGGGACACCACTATTGTACTATTCTAAACCAAGTTGGTATTTAAAAGTAACAGCCATTAAAGATCAAATTATCGAAGAGAATAACAAGGTTAACTGGTATCCAAAATTTGTTGGTGAGAAAAGATTTGGCAACTGGTTAGAGAATATGAATGACTGGGCAATTTCCAGAAGCAGATATTGGGGAACCCCACTTCCTTTGTGGACTTGTTCATGTGGACATATGGAAATGATTGGCTCAAGGGAAGAATTAATTAGTCGAGCTATCGAGAAAATTGATCACAATATTGATTTACATCGACCATATGTCGATGAGATCCATATTAAATGTCAAGGTTGTGGTGAAACCATGAATCGTGTGCCAGATGTCATCGATTGTTGGTTTGATTCTGGAGCCATGCCTTTTGCTCAGTATCATTATCCGTTTGAAAATCTCGAATTATTTGAAAACCAATTTCCAGCTGACTTTATTGCTGAAGGAATCGATCAAACGAGAGGTTGGTTTTATTCACTATTAGTTATTTCAACTTTTGTAAAAGGAGTTAGTCCATATAAGAATGTTTTAGTCAATGAATTATTACTCGATAAATATGGTAAAAAGATGCATAAGAGTAAGGGTAATTCGATCGAGCCATTCAAATTAATCGACGATTATGGTGCTGATATTATCAGATGGTATATTCCTTATGCTTCACCAGTTTGGACACCTTTAAAGTTTGATGAAGATGGACTAAAAGAAGTTTATTCTAAATTTTTTAATACTCTAAAAAGTACTTATACTTTCTTTCAGATGTATGCTAATACTGATGAAGTTGATCCAAGGGGATTTAAAGTTGAATATTCTGATTTAGAAGAAATTGATAAATGGCTTGTTTCTAAGTACGAAAAATTAGTTAAATATGTTACTGATTCATACGAAGAATACGATCTTACTAAAGTAGTTAGAAGTGTTACCGAATTTGTCACTGAGGACTTATCTAACTGGTATATTAGACGCAATAGAAGAAGGTTCTGGGGTAGTGAATTAGATTTATCTAAAAAAGCTGTCTATCAGACAACTTATCAGGTACTAGTTGGATTAGCTAAATTGATCGCACCAATTGTTCCATTTGTTTCCGAAGAACTATATCAAAACTTAACTGATGAAGAATCTGTTCATTTAGCTGATTTCCCGGTTAGCAATGAAGAATTAATCGATGAAGAAATCGAAAGGAAAATGGACTTAGTTCGTGAACTGATCAGTTTAGGAAGAAATGCTCGTGAAGAAGCTAAAATCAAAGTTAGACAGCCAATTAGCGAAGTAATTTTAGATGTCAAAGTCCAAAAGACGATTGGTGACTTAGTTGAACTAATTAAAGAAGAACTTAATGTCAAAACCATTACCTTTGTCAAGGATTTAAGTGGATACATGAACTTTGAAGTTAAACCAAATTATAAAGTTTGTGGTAAGATGTTAGGGGCCAATATTAAAGAATTTGCTGATAAATTACTTAAAATTACGGTTGAAGAAATCAACAAGTTAGATAATGATCAAGCGTTTTGTATGACTATCAATAATGAAATACTAGAAGTAACTAAAGATATGGTCGAGATTAGAATTCATTCTAAAGAAGGATTTAATG